>JALOLN010000263.1 GCA_025455945.1 Actinomycetes bacterium | reverse complement strand
AGGTAGCGGGCCGGCCAGTAGTCCTCGACGTAGCCCATGCCCCCGTGGAACTGCACGCAGGTGTCGGCCACCTCGCGCGCCAGCCGTCCGGTCTTCAGCTTGGCGATCGTCGCCCGGCGGGTCACCTCCTCGCCAGCGGTGTAGGCCTCGGCGGCACTGCGGCAGTACTCCTTGAGCAGGTCGACCTCTGCGACGAGCTCCGCCAGCCGGTACTGCAGGTACTGGTTGGCCATCAGCGGCTTGCCGAACGCCTCCCGGTGCTGCAGGTAGTCGACGGTGCGCTGCAGCGCCCGCTCCATGCCGGTGACCGCCATGTAGGCCCCGATGAGCCGCTCGTCCTGGAACTGCGCCATCTGCTGCTGGAAGCCGCGGCCGACCTCGCCGATCGTGTTGGCGACCGGGATCCGGCAGTCCTCGAAGACCAGCTCGGCGGTGTCGCTGGAGCGGTTGCCGAGCTTGTCCAGCCGCCGCTCCACAGCGAAGCCCCGGGTGTCGGTCGGGAACACCACCAGGGACATGCCGTGGGCGCCACCCTCGTCGGAGGTGCGCACGAGCAGGCACAGCCAGTCCGCCTGGGTGCCGTTGGTGATCCACATCTTGCGGCCGTTGATGACCCACTCGTCGCCGTCCCGGACGGCCCGGGTCCTGATCCCCGCGACGTCGGACCCGGCGCCGGGCTCGGAGACCGCGATCGAGCAGACCTGCTCGCCGCGGATCGCCGGCACGAGGTAGCGCTGCTTGAGCTCCTCGGACCCGAACCGGTGCAGTGCCGGGGTGGCCATCGCGACCTGGACAGCGATGCCCAGCGGCACTCCGGCGCAGTCGGCGCGGCCGAGCTCCTCGGCGAGGACCAGGGTGAACGTGTGGTCGGCGCCCTGGCCGCCGTACGCCGGGTCGTACTCGAGGCCGAGCAGGCCGAGCTCGCCGAGCTTGGCGAAGAGCTCGTGCGCGGGGAAGACGCCGTCCCGCTCCCACTGGTCGACGTAGGGGTTGATCTCCTTCTCCACCACCTGCCGGACGACCTGGCGGAGCTGCTCGTGCTCCTCGGTGAACCTCATGGCTGCTCCCTCGTCTCCGATTGCTGATGCTCGACCGGCAGGCCGATGGCTCGGGCCCACATCCGGGTCAGGGTGTCGACGACCTGCTCGGCGTCGAAGGTCCCGTCGTGCACGTACCAACGGCGGGCGAAGCTCTCGACCATGCCGACCAGCGCTGGTCCGGCGATGTCGGGGTCGAGGGTGGCGTCGGCGAGCCCGTCCGCCTGGAACCGTCGCAGCGTGGACTTCGCCTTCTCGACGAACACTCCGCGCAGGCCGTCGACGAGTTCCCGGAAGTACTCGTCGGTGGTGGCGGCCTGCTCGACGACCTCGAGCATGCGGGCGTGCGCGGCGTAGGCGCGCAGGTACCGCCGGTTGCCCTCGGCGATCCGGGTGACCGGGTCGGCCCGCAGGTCCTCGGGCACGCGGACCGCGGCGAAGACCTCGCCCACGACGGCGTTGCAGACAGCGGCGAGCACCGCCTCCTTGGCGGGGAAGTAGGTGTAGACGGTGCCGTGGCTGACCCCGGCGGCGTCGGCCAGGTCGGACATCGTCGTGTCCGAGAAGCCCTTGGCCTCGAAGACGTCCCGGGCAGCCTGCACCAGCGACTCGCGGGTCCGTCGTCCCCGCGCCGTGATGGGCGCCGCCGCCACCCCCCCGCTAGCCATCAAGGGACCCATGTGGCGAATAGACCGCCGTGGGGCGCCCTTCATCGGCGTCCAGCAGGGCCGTGGGCACGTCGACGACCCGGGCGCGCAGGTACTCCCCCAGCCCCTTCGCCTGCGGGTCGATGCTGGTGTTCGCCGCCACGCCTCGTCCGAGCAGGCCGTGGACGACGACGTTCACCGCCCGCAGGTTGGGGAACCGATGGACGTCGATCCGCAGGCCGCGGGCCTCGGGCAGCAGCCCGGCCACCCGATCCGCGGTGAGGAACCACTCGAGCCAGGCGTACGCGGCGTCCGAGCGAGCCCACACCCCGACGTTCGCGGCACCGCCCTTGTCTCCGGAACGGGCCCCGAACAGCAGGCCGAGGGGGACGGCGACGGTCGCCCCCTCCACCGGCTCGGCCTGTCGCGGCGCCTCCCCATGAAGGGCGCCCCACGGCGGTCTATTCGCCACATGGGTCCCTTGATGCGGGGAGGGGGGCGGGGTGAGCGGGACGGGGGTGCCGTCCAGGGTCACCCGCTCCTCGACCAGGGACCGCGGCACTGTCGTCGGCCAGTACACCCCGTACGGCGTCGGCTCCCCCGGCGGCGCCGTCGGGTACAGCCCGGGGACCGACGCCAGGGCCAGCTCCACCGCGGGGGCGGTGAACGCCTTGCCCACCTTCTTCGGGTCGCGATCCATCACGGTCACCCGCAGCTCGGCCTGCAGGCCGTGCTGCTCCACGGCCGGGTCCGCCGTGGCCTCGACCGGGCCGTGCCGCAGCAGCCGGACGTCGACCGTCTCGAAGGCCGCCCGTCCCCCGGGCACGGCCGCCCACAGCTGCTCCTCGAGGATCCGCGCCTTCTCGTCCAGGTCCAGCCCGGTGAGCACCAGCGTCATCGAGTTGCGGAACCCGCCGAGGTAGTTCAGCGCCACCTTCAGCGTCTCCGGGGGCCGCTCGCCCCGCACCCCGGACACCGCCACGCGGTCCGGTCCCTCCTGGGCCAGCGTGATGGTGTCGAAGCGGGCGGTCACGTCCGGGTTGGCGTAGGCCGGCCCGCCGATCTCGTAGAGCAGCTGTGCGGTGACGGTGCCGACCGAGACGCACCCGCCGGTACCCGGGTGCTTGGTGATCACCGCCGAGCCGTCGGCGGCCACCTCCGCGATCGGGAAGCCGACGTGCGCCAGCCCGGGCACCTCCGTGAAGAAGGCGTAGTTGCCTCCCGTCGCCTGGGCCCCGCACTCGATGACGTGCCCGGCCACCACCGCACCGGAGAGCGGGTCCAGGTCGTCCGGCGTCCAGCCGTGCCACCAGGCGGCCGGCCCGACGACCAGCGCCGCGTCGGTCACCCGGCCGGTGACCACGACGTCCGCGCCTGCGGAGAGCGCGGCCGCGATCCCGAACCCGCCGAGGTAGGCGTTGGCGGTCAGCGCCGGCATCCCGACCGACGCGAACGGCTCGCCGGTGTCGAGGTTCACCAGCGACTGCCCCTCCAGCCGCCC
>JALOLN010000262.1 GCA_025455945.1 Actinomycetes bacterium | reverse complement strand
GCCGGACCCGCCGACGCGACGGCAGGAACACCCATCGCCACCAGCGCCGCGGCCCCAAGCACGGATGCGAGTCTCCTCAGCACTGACCCCACCTGCCTTTCAGCGATCCGGATGTTCGGGACCGTAGACCCTTGACGCACCCCGGCGGAAGATGCTCGGCAGCTCTCGTTCACCGAGGCTGGCGGACGAGCTGGCCGACGTGATCGACGCCCCTGGTCGGCAAGGGCGGGGGCCTGGCTGATGCGGAGCTCAGCGTCGAGCTCGTCGAAGGTGCGAGCCCGGGCAGTGGTGTGCGTCAAGCGACGACCGCACAATGAGCCAGTGGCCGCCGACCTGTTCGGGTACCCCAGCGCCGCCCGCTGCCACACCTGGATGGGTGGGCAGGGGTGACCGCCTCGCCGAGCATCAGTGAACGTGGGCTGCCGACAGGAACGGTGACCTTCCTCATCACCGACGTCGAGGGCTCGACCCGGCTGCTGCTGGCACTGGGCGAGCAGTACGCCGACATCCTGGGGGTGCACTCAGCGCTGCTGCGCGGTGCCGTGACCGCGCACGCGTCGTGTCGACCGCCGGAGACTCGGTGTTCGCCGTGTTCCCCAGCGCCCTCGGCGCGGTCGGCGCTGCCGTGGCCGCCCAGCGGGCGCTGCAGGAGCACCCGTGGCCGGGCGGACATGCGCTCCGGGTCCGGATGGGCATGCACACCGGAGAGGGGGTGCTGGGCGGGGACGACTACGTCGGCGTGGACGTGCATCGCACCGCCCGGATCAGTGGGGCAGCCCACGGTGGCCAGGTGCTCCTGTCCGGGACGACGACCACCCTGCTCGTCGGTGCCCTCCCGCCCGGGGTCGCGGTGCAGGGCCTCGGTGAGCACCACCTCAAGGACCTGCCCGAGCCGGAGCACCTCGCCCAGCTGGTGGTCGACGGCCTGCCCACGGACTTCCCACCGCCACGGTCCGAGCCTCGCCGTGGCGTCGTCCTACCGGAGCCGGCCAGCAGCTTCGTCCCCCGACCGGAGGTCGAGGAGGGGGCCCGGCTGCTGGGGACGGCTCGGCTGCTGACCCTCACCGGGCCGGGGGGCACCGGCAAGACCCGGCTGGCCATCGAGGTGGGCCGGCTGCTCGGGAGCCGCTTCCGCGACGGCGTAGCCTTCGCCGGCCTCGCCGCGGTCCCGACCCCCAGCCTCGTCGCGGCGGCGGTCGCCGACGCCTGCGGGGTACCGCCCGGACCGGAACCGGCCCGCGTGCGGCTGCTGGCACACCTCAGCGA
The DNA here is from genome assembly GCA_025455945.1 of Actinomycetes bacterium. GTDB lineage: Bacteria > Actinomycetota > Actinomycetes > Prado026 > Prado026 > Prado026. Next base: position 2,479 of record JALOLN010000262.1, on the reverse strand, counting down.
CCGGCAGCAGCTCGTCATCCTGGACAACTTCGAGCATCTGCTGGACGCGGTTCCGCTGGTCGCCGACATCCTGGCCGCGGCTGCCGACGTCCGCCTGCTCGCGACGTCCCGGGCACCACTGCGGCTGTCCGGCGAGCAGGAGTTGCCGGTCCCTCCGCTCGCCCTACCGGCACCGGGCGACGACCTGGCTGCGGTGCGGGACTCGGCGGCCGTGCGGCTGTTCGTCTCCCGCGCTGCCGCCGCCCGGCCCTCCTTCAGCGTGACCGCGGCCAATGCCGCCGACGTGGCCGAGATCGTGCGCCGGCTCGACGGCCTCCCGCTGGCCGTCGAGCTGGCCGCGGCCCGGATTCGGGTGCTGACGGCGCAAGCCATCGCCGACCGGCTGCGGACGCAGGGCGGTCTGGCGACGGTGGGGACCGGTGCCCGAGATCTGCCTGGACGGCAGCGCACCCTTCGTGCGGTCGTGGACTGGAGCTACCGGCTGCTCGATCCCGAGGTCGCGGGCGTGTTCCGCCGGCTGGCGGTGTTCAACGGCGGCGCCGGGATCCCCCAGCTCGGCGCCGTCCTGGGGGACGGCCCCGAGGACCAGCCGCTCGAGGCCCTGGAGGTCCTCGTGGAGCACAGCCTCGTCCGGCAGGCCGAGGACTCCGGGGAGCCACGCTTCACCCTGCTGGAGACGATCCGCGAGTACGCCGCCGACCGTCTCGAGGAGGCGGGCGAGCGCGCCCAGGTATCCCGTCGGCATGCCGACGCCTTCCTGTCCCTGGCCGAAGCGGCCCGGCCGAACCTCACCGGCTGGGACCAGGTGCGCTGGCTGGACGAGCTGGACCGCGAACGGGACAACCTGCGCGCGGCCCTGGCCTGGGCGCTGGAGCACGACGTCCGTCTCGCCCTGGCGCTGGGGGTCACCCTGAGCAGGTACTGGCGGGTCCGGGGGAATCGGCGCGAGGGTGCGTACTGGCTGCAGCGCACCGTCGCCGCAGCAGCGGACGACCCAGACGTCGACCCGGCCGCGCTGTTCGACGCCCGGCTTCACCTCGGCGTGCTGCTCGACCTCGCCGGCGAGTGGGACCGGGCGGCCGCGCTGTTCGCGGGGGAGCTCGAGACAGTGCGGCTCGGTGGCGACGACGCCCGGTTGGCCCGCACCCTGAACAGCCTGGGGGTGGCCCTGCGCAACTGCGGAGACACGCGAGGCGCCCAGGTGGCGCTGGACGAGGCGGTTCGGCTGCGCCGTCGACTCGGAGACCCGGCAGGGCTGGCCAGCGCGCTGACGAACCTCGGCATCGTCGCCCTCGACCTCGACGAGGTCGCAACGGCCATCATCCTGTTCGGTGAGGCGCTGGAGATCGATCGGCGGCTCGACGACCCGGACGGCATCGCCATCGACACCGTCAACCTGGCAGTCGCGCAGATCGCCGCGGGCGACCTCACCCAGGCGGCCCCACTGCTCTCCGAGTCGGTGTCACGGTTCGTATCACTCGGTGACCACGGTGGCTTGGCCTACGCGCTGGAGGGGTGCGCTGTCCTGGCCGCGGCGGGGGGCCACGGCGTGCACTGCGCGCGGCTCCTGGGCGCGTCCGTGGCCCTGCGCGACGTGTCCGGAGAGCCGCTCACCCCCGCGGACGAACGCGTCCTGCGCCGGTTCGTCAGCTCGACCGAGGACGGACTGGGACCGGCGTGGACATCCGCGCTGGCCGAGGGAAGGCACGCCAGCATGGCCACGGCCCGACACTGGGCCGACGACGTCCTCAGTGCGCTCGGAGCATGAGCGCACCGGCATTCCCCCGGCTGCCCGCGAGCTGGCCGATCCGAGGCCCCACGCCGTGCGGGAGACTGGGCCGGTGACGGCCCGGTCGCTCCCGCCCCTGGTGGTGGTCGTCGGCCCGACCGCAGCCGGCAAGTCCGATCTCGGCGTGGCGCTGGCGGTCAGCCTCGACGGCGAGGTCGTCAACGCGGACTCCATGCAGCTGTACCGAGGCATGGACGTCGGCACGGCGAAGCTGCCGCCGGAGGAGCGCCGCGGCGTCCCGCACCACCTGCTCGACGTCCTCGACGTCACCGAGGAGGCCAGCGTCGCGGCATACCAGCGGGCGGCCCGCGCTGAGATCGCCGGGATCCGGCAGCGCGGGCGCACCCCGCTGCTCGTCGGCGGGTCCGGGCTGTACGTGCGGGCCGTCGTCGACGACCTGGCCTTCCCGGGCACCGACCCGGACGTGCGGGCCCGCCTGGAGGCCGAGCTGGCCGATGGTGGTCCGGACGCCCTGCACGAGCGGCTCGCCCGGCTGGACCCGGCGGCCGCCGCGGCGATCCTGCCCACCAACGGCCGGCGGCTGGTGCGGGCCCTGGAGGTCGTCGAGATCACCGGGCGCCCGTTTCGCGCCACCCTGCCGGCGGTGGAGCCGGCTCGGCCGGGCGTCGTCCAGGTCGGGCTGGACGTTCCTCGACCGACGCTGGACGAGCGCATCGCGCAGCGCGTGGA
>JALOLN010000068.1 GCA_025455945.1 Actinomycetes bacterium | reverse complement strand
GGGCAGGCGGCTAGGCTGCGGCCGTGAACGCGGCGGTCGGCCTCGACGACCCGGCCTACCGGGCCGCAGCCGTCGACCTGCTCGGGGTGCTCGCCTACGGTGAGCTGTCGGCCTTCCACCGGCTTGCGTCGGATGCGGCGCTGGCCCCGACGATCTCCGACCAGGCGGCGCTGGCCGCGATGGCGGTGGCCGAGTTCCGGCACTTCGTCCGGCTGCGCGACCGGCTGGCCGACCTCGGCGTCGACCCCGAGGGCGCGATGCGGCCGTTCGTCGCCTCGATCGACGGCTTCCACGAGTCCACCGCGCCCAGCGACTGGCTGGAGGGCCTGATGAAGGCCTACGTCGGGGACGGCGTCGGGGCCGACTTCTACCGGGAGGTCGCCCGGGTCCTCGACCCGGAGACGCAGGCACTGGTGCTCGACGTCATGGCGGACACGGGCCACTCGGCGTTCGTCGTCGCCACGATCCGGGACGCCATCGCCGAGGACCCGCGGGTGGCCGGACGGCTCGCCCTGTGGGGCCGGCGGCTGGTCGGTGAGATGCTCTCGCAGGCGCAGCGGGTCGCCGCGGAGCGCGACGGGCTCTCCGCCCTGCTCGTCGGGGACGTCGCCGGCGGGGGAGCACTGCCCGGGTTCGACCTGGCCGAGATCGGCCGGATGCTGGCCCGCCTCACCGAGGCCCACACCCGGCGGATGCAGGCGCTCGGCCTGTCCGCCTGACGGCGCCTCAGGTCGACTTGCGGCCGAGCACCGCGCCCAGACCGGCCAGCCCGGCGACGGCCACCACGACCTGCAGGGTGTGGCGGATCCAGTCCACCCCACTGGTGTCCTCGACGCCGATCGCCCGGGCCAGGAAGTCCCCGACGAACATGCCGACGATCCCGACGAGCACCGTGAGGATGAAGCCGACGTTCTGCCTGCCGGGCATGACCAGCTTGGCGATGACGCCGATGATCGCTCCGCCGATGATCGACCAGAGGATGTCGCCGAGACCCATGGACCGCTCCTTCCGCACGGACGCGCCGGTCGCGCCCGGCCCGAGTCTGGCAGCGGGCGGTGCCGTCGGCTACCGATCTCCGGTCACATCGCGCCGAAGCCCACCCGGCGCTCCACCGGCTCGCCGACCTCGACGAAGGCCAGCTTCTCGGTCGGGACGAGGACCTGCCGACCGCGGTCGTCGGTGAGCACGAGGACGCCGTGGTCCTCGGCGAGGGCGGCGCGGACAGCCGCCGTGAGCTCGTCGGCGGTCAGCGGGCTCTCGAGCACGAGCTCCCGGGCCGCACCCGTGACGCCGATCTTGACCTCCACGCCGACCTCCGTCGCTCGCTGCTGACCGCCTCGCCGGCCAGGCTAGTCGAGGACCCCCTGCCGCGGTCAGCCACCGGTCCGGGGGAACTTCGAGATCCCCCGCCAGGACAGGGCGGCGACCAGGCGGACCGCCTCGTCCTCGGGCACCCGCTGCCCCGTCGTGACCCAGTAGCGGGCGCTGACCTGGGCCATCCCGATGAGTCCCGACGCGAGCAGGTGCGACTGCTCGTCGGAGAGCCCGGCGTCCTCGGCGATGACCTCGGACACCAGCTCCGCGCACTCCTGGTTGACCCGGTCGACCCGCTCCCGCACGGCGGGCTCGGAGGTGAGGTCGGACTCGAAGATCAGCCGGAAGGCGCCACCCTCGTCGGCGACGAAGTCGTAGTAGGCCTGGGTGGTGGCGGTGACCCGCAGCTTGTTGTCCGTCGTCGACGCCAGGGCGTCGGCCACCGCCGCCACCAGCGACTCGATGCTCTGGTCGAGCAGCGCCAGGTACAAGTCGAGCTTGCCCGGGAAGTGCTGGTACAGCACCGGCTTGGACACCCCGGCCCGGTCGGCGATGTCGTCCATGGACGCCGAGTGGTAGCCGCTGGCCACGAAGACCTCGCGGGCGGCGCCGAGAAGCTGGGCCCGGCGGGCGCTGCGCGGCAGCCGGGTGCCCCTCGCGGGAGAATCGGACACGGACGGGCCGGGCACGCTCACCCATCGATCCTACTCACCGGTAACCAGTCCGGCGCCAACCGCTGCGCTGCGGCTACCGGTACTCGTCCTCGTCGATCTCGACGACGATCGACTGCTCGACGGTGTCCGCCGGGTCGGACTCGAGGTCGACCTCGACGCTGTCGAGCACCTCGGCGTCGGTGTCGTCGGTCTCGACGGCCGGCAGGTCGTCGTCGGGGGACTTGGGGCTGAGCTCGAGGTCGGACAACTCGAGATCGGGCACGAGAACCTCCCCGCCTCGGTGGGACCTTGCCCCTCCACGGTACGACGCCGGGCAGCCGCCGGCGCCGGGACCTACGGCCCGCCCGGCAGGAGCCCGCGGTGCACCGGGTCGAGCAGCCCGGCCAGCAGGTCACCGTCGTGCGCCACCCGGTCCAGCACGTCGGGCGCGGTGAACCGCAGGTCGGTGGCGGTGCGGCAGGCCTCGACCTCCGCCCAGGTCACGGGCGTGGAGACCGTGGGCGCCTCCCGGGCGCGCAGGGAGTACGGCGCCACCGTGGTCTTCGCGGCGTTGTTCTGCGACCAGTCGATGAGGACGCGGCCGCGGCGCAGGGCCTTGTCCATCCGGCTGACCACGAGGTCCGGGTGGGCCCGGGCGAGCCGCTCGGCGAGGTCCCTGGCGAACCCCGAGGTGCGATCGGCGGGGGTGGGGTGCAGCGGCACCGACAGCTGCAGCCCCTTGGACCCGCTGGTCTTGACCCAGACCGGCAGGCCCGCGGCGGCGAGCTCAGCGCGCAGCGCCAGGGCCACGGCGCAGCAGGTGACGACGTCGGCGGGCGGCCCCGGGTCGAGGTCCAGCACGAGCAGGTCGGGATCCAGCGGGCCGCCGTCGGCGCCGACCCGCCACTGGGGGACGTGCAGCTCCAGCGAGGCGAGGTTGGCCGCCCAGACCAGCGTGGGCAGGTCGTCCACCAGCACGTAGTCGATGGCTGCCCGCTCCCGGCCCGATCCGGGTGCGGGCAGCGTGACCCGGTGGACCCACGGCGGAGCGTGGGACGGCACGTTCTTCTCGAAGAAGGAGGTGCCCTCGACGCCGTCCGGCCACCGGGTGAAGGTCATGGGTCGGCCGGCCACGTGGGGGAGCAGCACGGGGCTGATCCGGGTGTAGTAGTCGATGACCTCGGCCTTGGTGACGTGCGCCTGCGGGTACAGGACCTTGCCGAGGTTCGACAGCGTGAGCCGCCGGCCGTCGACCTCGACCGTCACTCGTCCGTCCATCGCCGCCGCCCCGCCCACCGTGCCACCATGGCCGCCATGCGCACGATATGGAAGGGCGCGGTGTCCTTCGGGCTGGTCACCATCCCCGTGCGCCTGTACTCGGCCACGGAGGAGAAGGACGTCGCCTTCCACCAGGTGCGGCGCAGCGACGGCAGCCGCATCCGGTACAAGCGGGTGGCTGAGGTGGACGGGGAGGAGGTCCCCTACGCCGAGATCGCCAAGGGCTACGAGCTGCCGACCGGTGAGGTCGTCGTGCTCACCGACGAGGACTTCGCCGACCTGCCCCTGGCCACCCAGAAGACGGTCGAGGTCCTGCAGTTCGTGCCGCTCGAGCAGGTCGACCCCATCTACTTCTCCAAGTCGTACTTCCTCGAGCCCGAGCAGGCCGGGGTGAAGCCGTACGTGCTGCTGCGCTCGGCGCTCGAGCAGGCCGAGCGGGTCGCGATCGTCAAGGTGGCACTGCGTCAGCGCGAGACGCTGGCCTGCCTGCGGGCCCGCGGCGGCGTGCTGGTCCTCGAGACCATGCTGTGGCCCGACGAGATCCGCAGCCCCGACTTCGCGTTCCTCGGCGAGGACGTGCCGGTCCGGCCGCAAGAGGTGGCCATGGCGGAGTCGCTGATCGCGGCGCTCGCGGGGGACTTCGACCCGGGCGAGTACACCGACGGCTACCGCGAGGCGCTGCGGCAGCTCATCGACGCCAAGGTGGCCGGCCGTGAGGTGGTCGTCCCCGCGGCTGTGGAGGGCGAGACCGGGGGCGTCGTCGACCTCATGGCCGCCCTGCGCGCCAGCGTCGAGCAGGCCAAGCGGGCCCGGGCCGCCGCGGAGGCCGCGGGAACGGATCGGTCGGACGGCTCGGTTGATACGCCGGACGGGGGAAACGTGGGCGACCGGGAGTCCGCATGAGTCGCGCTCCTGCCACACTGCGGTCGTGAGCCTGGGGGGGTCCGGCAGCGAGGCCGGCGACGTCGTAGCGGCGCTGCGTGCTGTGCCGGGTGTCGCTGACGCGGAGATCATCCCTGACGACGTGGGCGGGCCCGGCACGCTGCGGCTGCAGCTGAGCCAGGGAGCCGACGAGGTCGCCGTGGCGACCGCCGTGCACCGCATCCTCGGAGAGCAGTTCGGCCTGGGGGTCGACGCCGGCCGGGTGCAGGTGCTGGAGGAGTCGGTCCCGCCGCGGCCAGCACGCCCGACGCCGGCACCCGCACCGGAGCCCGAGGTCGAGCCCGAGCCCGAGCCCGAGCCGGAGTCCGAGCCGGAGCCGCAGGTCGAGGCCGGGCCGTGGCGGCCGGCCACGCCCCCGCCGCCGCCCCCGCCGCCCCCGCCGCCCGCCCGGCCGCCGCTGAGCGCCGTCCCGGACCGTCAGCAGGCCACCGTCGACGTCGTGACCCCGGCAGCCACCGAGCCCCCGGTGCCGCCGCGGCTGCTCATCCAGCGGATGCAGCTGGTGTCGGCCCACCTCGGGGTCACGACCGAGGTCACGCTGGTGCTGGCCGAACGAGCTTTCACCGGCAGCGCGGACGCCGCCGCCACCCCGACCAGCGTGCAGCGCGCCGTGGCCCACGCCACCTTGCGGGCCGTGGAGGCGTCGATCGACCGGGTCGCCCGCTTCGAGCTCGAGCACCTCGAGACGGCGGCCCTCGGCTCCGACCGGGCGGTCGTCGTCGAGCTGTCGATGATCACGCGGTACGGCACGGAACGGCTGACCGGCGTGAGCACGGTGCGTGACGACGCGCGGCAGGCCGTCGTCCGCGCCACCCTCGATGCGCTGAACCGGCGTATCGAGTCGTACCTTGTGTCAGCGTGAGCCTCTCCCACACCGCCCCTGCCCCGTCCGCCGCGTCGCCGCTGTTCCCGGTCTGGCCCAGCCAGCGGGTGGAGCTGGGCGGGCTGACGCTCAACGTGCGCAGCGCCCCGGCGGCGACCGCGGCGGCGGAGCCCGGGCTGCTCGTCCACGGGCTCGGCGGGTCCTCGCTGAACTGGACCGACCTGATGGGCCTGCTCACCGACCGGCTGGACTCGCGGGCGCCGGACCTGCCGGGCTTCGGCTACTCCCCGCCGCCGGACGACGGTGACTACTCGGTGCCCGGGCACGCCCGGGCGGTGGTCCGGCTCATCGAGGCGGACGGCCGCGGCCCGGTCCACCTGTTCGGCAACTCCCTCGGTGGGGCGGTGGCCACCGTGGTGGCCGCGACGCGGCCCGACCTGGTCCGCACCCTCACCCTCGTCTCCCCGGCCATGCCGGACTTCCGCCCCGGCCGCTGGCGGCTGCCGGTGGGGCTGCTCGCCGTCCCGGGCGTGGGGACGGCGCTGTCGCGCCGGCTGGCGGAGATGACGCCGGAGGAGCGGGTGGACGGCCTGCTGGAGCTGTGCTTCGCCGATCCCGGGGTGGTGCCGCCCGTCCGGCGCCAGGAGGCCATCGACGACGTCGTGCACCGGCAGTCGCTGCCCTACGCGGTGGAGGCGCTCAGCGCCTCCACCCGCGGCCTCATGCGGTCCTTCCTCGCCCGCGACGCGGAAGGCCTGTGGGCCCACGCCCGCCGGGTGGCGGCGCCGACGCTGCTGCTGTACGGCCGGCTGGACCGGCTGGTGTCCCACCACGTGACCCGTCGCGCCAAGGCCACCTACCCCGGCTCCCGGCTGGTGCTGCTGCCGCGGACCGGGCACGTGGCGCAGATGGAGCACCCGACGCTGGTGGCCAGGCTGGTCCGTGACCACCTCGACCGGGCCGCCGCCGCGTCCCGCGCGCAGGTGATCACTGCCGGGTAGGCTCCGGCCGTGTCCACCGCCGAGCTGGAGCACCTGCTCGACCGTCTCGACGTGCTGAGGGGACGTCGCCGGACGGTGGAGGAGCTCGGCGGTGGGCTCACCAACCGCAACTACCGGGTCACCACCGACGACGGCGGCGACTACGTCGTGCGGGTCTCGAGCAACGAGTCCAGCCTGCTGGCCATCGACCGGGCCGTCGAGCGGCACAACACGCGGGCCGCCTGGGCAGCGGGGGTGGGCGCCCCGGTCATCGAGGCGCTGCCGGCGGAGAACGTCCTCGTGGTTGGCTTCCTCCCCGGTCGCACCCTGGCCCCGGACGACGTCCGCAACCCGGCCCTGATGCCCCGGATCGCCGCCGCAGTCCGCACCCTGCACGCCGGGCCCGCCTTCGAGGGGCACTTCGACATGCGGCAGATCCGGCGGCGCTACCTCGGCATCGTCCTGGAGCGCGGGTTCCGCCTGCCGGGGGGCTTCGCCGACCTGACCGCCCGGATCGAGCACCTCGAGGACGTCATGCGGCCGGGCGACGAGCCGCTCGTCCCGTGCAACAACGACCTGCTGGCCGCCAACTTCATCGACGACGGCCGGAAGGTGTGGATCATCGACTACGAGTACAGCGGGATGAACGAGGCCAGCTTCGAGCTGGGCAACATGGCCTCCGAGGCGGTGCTGTCGCAGCCCGAGGTTGAGGCCCTGGTGACCTACTACTGGGGGCGCACGGACCCCGTCCGGCTGGCCCGCGCCCGGGCCTGGTCGCTGCTGGCCCGCTACGGCTGGTCCCTGTGGGCGTCGATCCAGGACAGCATCTCGCCGATCGACTTCGACTTCTGGTCCTGGGGTCTGGAGCGGTACGACTCGGCCCGCGCCGAGCTGCTCGGCCCCGAGTACGACGACATCCTCACCGGCCTCGTCGGCGCCCCCGCCCCCAGCGCGCCTACGGTCCAGTAGGGAACGCTCTCAGCCCCCGATGTCCGCATACCGTTCCCTACGAGACCGCTGGGGAGCGCCGTCGAGAGGACGCCGTCGTGACCGACCTTCCGTCGCGGGCCCGGATCGTCGTCATCGGAGGAGGCGTGGGCGGGGCGAGCATCGCCCACCACCTGGCGCGTCGCGGTGAGCGGGACGTCGTGGTCGTCGAGCGGGGCGAGCTCACCAGCGGCTCGACCTTCCACTCCGCCGGACTCGTCGGCCAGCTGCGCGGGTCGGTGACCCTGACCCGGATGATGATGGACTCCACGGCGCTGTACCGGGAGCTGGCCCAGGACCCGGACACCGACCCGGGCTGGGTCGAGTGCGGCGGCATCCGGCTGGCCTGCTCGGCGGAGCGGATGGAGGAGCTCGAGCGCCAGGTCGGCTGGGCCGAGACGTTCGGGCTGCCCCTGCACCGGATCAGCCCCGCCGAGGCGCAGGACCTCTTCCCGCTGATGTCCGCCGACCGGGTGCTCGGTGCGACGTTCCTGCCCACTGACGGCTACCTCGACCCGTCGCAGCTCACCTACGCGCTGATGCGGGGCGCCCGGGCCGGCGGCGTCCGGGTGTGCGAGCGCACCCGCGTGCTGGGGATCGACGTCCTCGGCGGCGCGGTGACCCGCGTCCGCACCGACCAGGGGGACGTCGAGTGCGAGACGGTCGTCGCCGCGGCGGGCATGTACGCCGCCGAGGTCGCGCGGATGGTCGGCGTCCGGGTCCCCGTGGTCCCCATGAGTCACCAGTACGTCGTGACCACGCCGTTCCGCGAGGTCCGGCCAGGGGACCGGCGGCTGCCCACCCTGCGCGACCCCGACCTGCTCGTCTACTACCGGGAGGACGGCGCGGGCCTGGTCATGGGCGGCTACGAGCGCCAGTCGGCGCCGTTCGGCCTCGGCCCCGACGGGCTGGACGTCGTCCCCCCGGACTTCAACGGCCGGCTGCTCCCCGAGGACTGGCCGCGGCTGGAGGAGATCTACGCGAACTCGACGGTCCGGGTCCCCGCCATGGCCGACGTCGAGATCCGCAAGGTGATCAACGGCCCGGAGGGGTTCACGCCGGACAACGAGTTCTGCCTCGGCCCCACCGACGTCCGCGGCTTCTGGGTGGCCGCCGGCTTCTGCGCGCACGGCATCGCCGGTGCGGGCGGCATGGGCAAGGTGATGGCCGACTGGGTGCTGGACGGCGACCCGGGCCTGGACCTGTGGGAGATGGACGTCCGCCGGTTCGGCCGGCAGTACCGCTCGCCGGCGTACACCCTCGCCCGGGTGACGGAGAACTACGAGAGCTACTACGACATCAAGTACCCCGGGCACGAGCGGACCTCCGCCCGCCCGCTGCGGGTGTCGCCCGCCTACCCGTGGCATGTGGCCGCGGATGCCGAGATGGGCGAGAAGAGCGGCTGGGAGCGGGTGAACTACTACCGAAGCAACGCCTCCGGCGGTGACCCGCACAAGCGCCCGCTGGGCTGGGCGGGCAAGCTCTGGTCCCCCGCGATCGAGGCCGAGCACCGGGCCACCCGCGAGGCCGTGGGCCTGTTCGACGAGTCGTCCTTCGCGAAGATCGAGGTGTCCGGGCCAGGGGCGGCGGCGCTGCTCGAGTGGCTGTGCGACAACCGGGTCGCGCGCGGGCCGGGGCGGATCACCTACACCCAGATGCTCAATGCCCGCGGCGGCATCGAGTGCGACTTCACCGTCACCCAGCTGGGCGGGGACCTCTTCCAGATCGTCACCGGGACGGCGTTCGGCGGGCACGACCTGGCCTGGATCCGCTCGCACGCCCGGCAGGACGGCTCGGTGACGGTCCGCGACGTCACGAGCCAGTGGGCGTGCTTCGGGCTGTGGGGCCCGAAGGCCCGCGAGGTCCTGCAGCCGCTGACCCCGCAGCCGCTGGACACCGCGTCCTTCCCGTACCTCACCGCGCGGGAGGCCACGGTCGGCAACGCGCCGGTACGGCTGCTGCGGGTGACCTTCGTCGGTGAGCTGGGCTGGGAGGTCTACGTCCCCGCCGAGTACGGCGCCCACGTGTGGGACGCGGTGTGGGGGGCCGTCGAGGCGGCTGGGGGGACGGCCTGCGGCTACAAGGCGATCGACTCCCTGCGCGCCGAGAAGGGCTACTTGTACTGGGGCTCGGACATCACGCCGGACGAGACCCCCTACGAGGCCGGTCTGGGGTTCTGCGTCAAGCTGGACAAGGACTTCCTCGGCCGCGAGGCGCTCCTGGGGTGTACCGAGCCCGAGCGGCGGCTCGCCTGCCTCACCCTGTCCGACCCGCTGCGCCAGGTGCTGGGCAACGAGCCGGTCCGGGTCGGCGGGACGACGGTGGGCCGGGTGACCTCCGGTGCCCTCGGCCACACCGTGGGGGCGTCGATCGCCTTCGCGTACCTGCCCGGCGTGGCTGCGGTCCCAGGCACCGCCGTCGAGGTGCTGGTGTTCGGGGAGTGGGTCTCGGGGGTGGTCGCCCAGGCGCCGCTCTGGGACCCTGCCGGAAAGCGGCTGCGCGCCTGAGTGAAGGTTCCCGCCCGCTGGCGCCTTTGTGTGGGTAACGCCGGCCAGAGGGGGCGACCGTGTCCGACAGCGACACCGAGTTCACGGCGCTGTTCCGTGTCGAGTACCCGCGCGTCCTCCGCACGATGAGCCTGGTGCTGTACGACCGGAGCGAGGCCGAGGACATCACCCAGGACGCCTTCGCCCAGCTGCACCGGCACTGGCGCCGGGTGAGCCGCTTCGAACGGCCGGACGCCTGGGTCCGGACGGT
>JALOLN010000261.1 GCA_025455945.1 Actinomycetes bacterium | reverse complement strand
CCGCACCGTCGAGCAGGCGCTCGCGGACGGCGAGCCGGCGAAGGACGTCTGGCGCGCCGTGCACGCCCACCTGGGCCTGCCGCCCGCCGACCGCTGAGAGACGATCACCTCCTCCCACTCTGTGGTCGTGACCCGCACCGTCGACCGTGCGGAGGGCGACGACAGCCCGCGCGGAGGTGATCGTCGAGGGGGCTGGAGCGGCCCCGACGTAGGCTCCCCGGGTGCCGACCCGCAGCGCCGTCGAGGTGGCCGCCGTCCAGCGGCGGGCCGTCGGGGTGCTGTCCGGCGTCCAGGTGCTCGGCGGGCTCGGCGTCGCCGCCGGCGTCGCTGTGGGCGGGCTCATCGCGGTGGGCGTGTCCGGTACCGAGTCCGTCGCCGGGCTGGCGCAGACCTCCTCGGTGACCGGGACGGCGGTGGCGGCGCTGCCGCTCGCCCACCTCACCGAGCGCGCCGGCCGCCGGGTCGGGCTCGCCGCGGGGCTGCTCGTCGGCGCCCTGGGCGCCGCCGTCGTCCTCGTCGCGGCCACCCTGCGGTCGCTGCCGATGCTCCTCGTCGGGACGTTCCTGTTCGGCGCCGCGACGGCGTCCGGCCTGCAGGCCCGCTACGCCGCCACGGACCTGGCGCAGCCGGACCACCGGGCCCGGGCCATGTCCACCGTCGTGTGGGCCACGACCGTGGGAGCGGTGGCCGGCCCCAACCTCGCCGACCCGGCGGGGCGGGTCGCGATGCGGCTGGGGCTGCCGCAGCTGTCGGGTGCGTACCTGTTCTCCTTCGTGGCGTTCCTGCTCGCCGCGGTGCTCGTGGGGACGGCGTTGCGGCCGGACCCGCTGCTGCTCGCCCGGGCGCGCTCGGCGGTCGCGGGCATCCCCCACTCGACCCGCCGGCCCCTGCGCGACACCCTCGGGCTGATCCGGGCCACCCCCGCGGCACGGGTCGGGGTGGCCGCCATCGCGGTGGGCCACACCGCGATGGTCTCGGTGATGGTGATGACCCCGGTGCACATGCGCCACATGGACGTCGCGCTCACGGTCATCGGCCTGGTCGTCAGCGTGCACATCCTCGGGATGTACGCGCTCTCCCCGCTGGTGGGGTGGGCGGTGGACCGGCTCGGCCGTCGTCCGGTCCTGCTCGGGGCGGTCGGGCTGCTGCTCGCCGCCGCGGCCATCGCCGGGACCGCGCCGGCGGACGACGCACGGCGGCTGGGGCTCGGCCTGTTCCTCCTCGGGGTCGGGTGGTCGGGCACCCTCATCGCCGGGTCGACGCTGCTGTCCGAGTCGGTGCCGGCGGACGCCCGCGTCGACGTCCAGGGCGCCTCGGACCTGGTGATGTACGGGTGCGGCGCGCTCGGGGGAGCCATGGCGGGGGTCGTGGTCGGTCTCGGCTCCTACAGCCTGCTCACCCTGCTCGCGGGGGTGCTGGTGCTCGGCCTGCTGTGGCTGGTCGTCCACACCCGCGGCGTGTCGGATGGCTTCGAACAGACGTTCGACGTATCGTCGTGATCCGTCGGGCTGTCCACCGGCCCGACACCGCTCCGCACAGGCTGTCGGTGCCCGGCCGTAGCCTGCGGCGCGACAGGTCCGAACGACGACCCGACAGGGGTGCCGGCATGGCAGCAGCAGACCGCGAGAAGGCGCTCGACACCGCGCTGGCGCAGATCGAGCGGCAGTTCGGCAAGGGCTCGGTGATGCGCCTCGGCGACGAGGCCCGGGCGCCGATCGAGACCATCCCGACGGGGTCGATCGCCCTCGACGTGGCGCTCGGCATCGGTGGCCTGCCGCGCGGCCGGGTCGTGGAGATCTACGGGCCGGAGGCCTCCGGCAAGACCACGGTGGCGCTGCACGCGGTGGCCAACGCCCAGCGGGCCGGCGGCATCGCCGCGTTCATCGACGCCGAGCACGCGCTCGACCCGGAGTACGCCCGCAAGCTCGGTGTCGACACCGACGCGCTGCTCGTCAGCCAGCCCGACACCGGCGAGCAGGCGCTGGAGATCGCCGACATGCTGGTCCGCTCCGGGGCGCTGGACATCGTCGTCATCGACTCGGTCGCCGCGCTCGTGCCGCGCGCCGAGATCGAGGGGGAGATGGGCGACAGCCACGTCGGGCTGCAGGCGCGGCTGATGTCCCAGGCGCTGCGCAAGATGACCGGGGCGCTGAGCAACTCCAACACCACCGCGATCTTCATCAACCAGCTCCGCGAGAAGATCGGTGTGATGTTCGGCTGCTTCTCCTACGGCACCCGGGTGACCCTCGCTGACGGCAGCCAGGAGAAGATCGGCAAGATCGTCAACCAGAAGCTGGACGTCGAGGTCCTGTCCTACGACCCCGAGACCGACCGGGTGGTCCCCCGTCGGATCGTCAACTGGTTCGACAACGGCCCCACCGAGCGGTTCCTGCAGTTCACCGTGGCCAAGTCGGGCGGCAACGGCCGTGCGCAGGTCGCGGCGACCGAGAACCACCTGGTGCGGACCCCTGGGGGGTGGCGGGAGGCCGGCGAGATCATCGCCGGCGACCGCGTGATGGTCGCCGAGACGCGACGTCTCAGCCCCCAGCAGTGGCAGGTCGTCCTCGGTGGTCTCATGGGCGACGCGGCGCTGTCCCCAAACCCGCGGGGCCGTTCGGGCACCCGGTTCCGGATGGGGCACGGTGCGAAGCAGGTCGCCTACCTGGAGTGGAAGGCGTCGCTGTTCGGCAACATCCCGCGCAGCCGCAGGACGAACGCGCAGGGGGCGGGTTTCGTCGACCTGACCCCGCTGCCGGAGCTGGCCGAACTGCGGTCCGCCGTGTACCTGGCCGGCCACAAGGTGCTCTCCTGGGAGTACCTCAAGGCGCTCACTCCGCTGGCGCTGGCCATCTGGTACGTGGACGACGGCTCGTTCGCACCCCGGGCCAAGGGGCTGCAGGCCCGTACCCGCGACGGCAGCGGCCGCAGTGAGATCTGCGTCGAGGCGATGAGCCCCGACTCCCGTACCCGTCTGGTCGAGCACCTCGCGGGCGCGTTCGACCTGCACCCCCGGCTCACCATGCGGGGGAGTCGCCAGCAGGCGGTGCTGGTCTTCGACAAGGACGAGACCGCGAAGCTGCACGCTCTGGTGGCTCCGTACGTCCATCCCTCGATGGAGGACAAGCTGCTCGAGCGGTTCCGCGGGCAGTTCGACGTCCGGCCCGAGTTCGTCGAGCCGCAGCTGCAGCCCGTGCCGGCCCGCGTCCTCGACGTGCAGGTGAAGCCGCGGACCCG
>JALOLN010000260.1 GCA_025455945.1 Actinomycetes bacterium | reverse complement strand
GGGTGTCGGCGCTGCGGGAGGATCTGGTGGCCGACCTCCGTGGGGAGGGCCCTCGCTCGTGCACGACGGCATCGCCGCGACGCCAGGCGTGGTGGGAGCGCGGGGTGCAGTCTCCCGGCGGTGGCCGGTACCGGGTCGGCTGGCGCTCTCCACAGATCCCGCACGGGGCGTTCACGTTGTCAGACTGTCATGTCTCTGGACATCGGTGACGGTTGTGCATCAGGACATCGGTGACGGTTCCGCGCTGTTGAGTGGTGACACTTCGCGCGGGTAGGCAGCTGCGGGCGGGTGCGCCGGTTCGACTGGCGCGATGTCGAATCACAAGCCCATTGATCCCCGGGTCCGTCTAGCGATCGCGCAGTGGCCGGAGGACGCGCCACGCGGCGCGGTCTCGACGTTCTGCGCCGAGCACGGCATCTCCCGGAAGTCGTTCTACCAGCTCCGCAAACGAGTCAAGGTCGACGGGGCAGCCGCGGTGCTCGAGCCCAGGTCCAGGCGTCCGCGGTCGAGCCCGTCGAAGCTGACCGACGAGGTCAAGGCCCAGGCGGTGCAGGTGCGGGCGGCGCTTGAGGCGTCTGGGCTGGACCATGGCCCGATCAGCGTGCACGACAAGATGCGTGCGATGGGCTTGGACCCGGTCCCGTCGACGGCAGCCTTGGCGCGGATCTTCCGCGAGGCTGGCGTAGCTCGCGCGGAGCCGAAGAAGAAGCCCCGCTCGGCGTGGCGGCGGTTCGTCTACCCGGCGCCGAACGCGTGCTGGCAGCTCGACGCCACCGAGTACGTGCTCACCGGTGGCCGCAGGTGCGTGATCCTCCAACTCATCGACGACCACTCCCGCTACGCGGTCGCCTCCCATGTCGCGGCCAGTGAGACCGCCAAGGACGCGATCGCGGTGTTCGACAAGGCCGTCGCCGCGCACGGCGTTCCGCAGCGGCTGCTGTCCGACAACGGGCTCGCCCTGAACCCGACCCGGCGGGGCGTCATCGGCCAGCTCGTCGCCCATGTTTCCGCCCTAGGGACCGAGCCGATCACCGGCAAGCCGCACAAGCCGACCACCCAGGGCAAGAACGAACGGTTCCACCAGACTCTGTTCCGCTACCTGGACAAGCAGCCACTGGCCGCCACGCTGGCCCAGCTGCAAACCCAGGTCGACGCCTTCGACCACATCTACAACACCGAGCGCCCCCACCAGGGCCTACCCGGACGCATCACACCGCTGGCCGCCTGGGAAGCGACCCCGAAGGCCGACCCGCCCCGCCCCAAGCCGGACCGACTCACCTACCGGGCGCCCGCCCCGGTCCGGAACCCCCGACTTAAGCCACCCGCCCACCTGCCCGCCGACACCCGCGTCAGAACGGTCAGCAGCGTCGGCACCATCGCGCTGGACTCGGTGACCTACAAGGTCGACGTCGACCACGCATTCGAGCACGTCCTCGTCGTCACTGCCGACAGCCGGACCGGCGCGAGGATCCTCATCACCGACCTCGACGGCGAGATCCTCGCCGAGCACACCAAACCCGCGCCCGGCATCACCTACGTCGGCAACGGCCGACCCCCCGGAACCCGCCCCAAGAACCCAGCAGCGTCACCGAAGTCCTGACACACCAACTGTCACCGAAGTCCTGATACAGAACTGTCACCCATGTCCTGAGACATCACACTGGCCGCGCCCGGCCGCGCCCGGCGGCGAGCCCGGCGATCATCCACAGCACCGCGCGGTCGGGTGGGAGGCGAGGTCGCGGCACCCACGTCTGCACGATCCGGTGTCCAGCTGGGCCGCCGACGTGGGGGCCGGGCAGCGGCCGTCAGCGCCGGGAGACCCGCATCATCCAGGCGTGCTTGGCCAGGCCACCGGAGATCTCGAGCAGGATGCCCTGGGTGACCAGGTCCTCCTCGATGCCCGCGGCACGCGTGTTGATGCGCGAGGCGACCTCCTCCAGCCGGCCCTGCATCATCGCGACGGCGTCGGCGTCGGGCTGCCACCCGGCCGTCGGCGCGGGCAGCGGGGTCGCGGCGGCGACCGTGGCCAGCCGGCCGTCCGGCGCGACGTCGAGGGTCGCCATCCGCTCGGCGACCTCGTCGTACCAGAGCCGGACGCCATCCGCTCGGCGACCTCGTCGTACCAGAGCCGGACCTGGTCGGTGATCTCGTCGAGGTGCAGGTGCACGCCGCGGAACTCCTGCCCGGTCACGTTCCAGTGGTAGTGCTTGGCCTGCAGCGACAGGTCGATGAGCTCGACGAGCGTGTCCTGCAGGTCGGCCGTGATGGTGCGGGTCTCCACGAGTCCTCCTCGATCGACGGACGTGTGGTTCCAGCCTGCCGCACCGGGCGGCGCCGGGGAGGGGATGGACGTCCCGCCGGCCCGGGACCAGTGGCACCGACGCAGCGACGCCGCGCGCAGCAGTCGGCCCCCGACGTCACCCGACGGCAGCCACCCCGGCGGCGGGATGGGATAGTCGCGCCCGTGAGCGGCGCGCTGCAGCTCGGGCGTCCCGCCCCGGGCACCCTGAAGGCGTCGGCCCTGCTGGTCGCCGTCGTCCTGGTCGCCGGGGGGATCGTCACGGCCATCGGCGGCACCGCGGCCGGGTTGGTGGTCGGGCTCGCCTCCGGTTCGGCCATGACCTTCGGGACCGTCATGTCGACCCGCTCGGCGGCCGCGGTCACCCTGCTGCTCGGGGTCGCCGCGGCCCTCGGCGCGGCGGTCTCGGAGGATCCCTGGGCGTCCGGCATCGCGGTCGGGGCGATCACCCTGGCCAGCGCGGCGGCGAGCACCTACTCCTCGGGCATGCTCATGCTGGCCCCGCTGATCACGCTGGTGTTCGCGGTGAGCGACCGCGGCATGCCGTGGTGGCTCGCGGGGCTCTGGGGCGTGGTCGGCGGGCTCATCGGCCTGGGCATCGCCGCGCTCATGCGCTACGGCAAGCACCCGCCGCGGCCACTTCCCTGGGCGATCGCCTGGCGGCATGCCGTGGTGCTCGCCGTGGCCGCCGGTGGGGCGACCGCCGTGGCCGAGCTGCTCGGGCTGCAGTACGGCTTCTGGGTGGCGGTCACCATGCTCGTGGCCCTGCGCCCGGCTCCCGAGGAGCGGGGCGCCCTCGTCGTCCCGCGGGTCGTGGGGACCCTGCTGGGTGCCGTGCTCGCCGCGCTCGTGGTGCTGCTGCTGCCCGCCGACCTGGTCCTCGTGGCCGCGATCGGGTTCCTCGTGGCCCTGGCCGCCTACGCGATGAGCGGCAACTACTTCCTGCAGACCCTGTTCCTGACCCCGATGCTGCTGCTGTTCGTGTCCCACGGCGACGACCCCGGGGCCACCGTCGAGCTCACCCTGGTCCGTGTGCTCTTCACCGCGATCGGGGCGGTGCTCGTCGTGCTCCTGGTCTGGCTGATGGCGCGCTGGGACGAGCGGGCCGGGCTGGTCGGGGCCGCCACGGGCGACGACGGGTAGCGCCGACGCCACCCCGGCGTGGACCGACGACTCTGGCGGCAGCGCCGCCGCTGCGGTGCACTGGGGGTGCAGGCAGGTGAGCGCCATGAGCACCGAGGTGCAGGGTGAATCGACACCCCCGCAGGAGCGGGGGGTGGCGCGGGCGCGCTGGATCGTCGTGGCCGCCCTGAGCCCCGTGATCGCCTGGGTGGGCCTGCTCGGCAGCGCCCTGCTCGTCATCGTCGCTACGAACAGCCTCGACCCCGCCTTCTCCCTCGGCATCGCCGACGCGACGCTCACGGCGGGGATGTTCACAGTCGCCGGCGCGCTGTGCGGCCTGCTGGTGGCGCTGGCCCTGCGGGTCCGCGCCTGGGCGCCGATGCTGCTCGGCGCGCTCACCGGCCCGGCCGTCTCGAAGCTGCTCGGCGGCACCGCGGACCTCCTCCCGACGCTGATCACCTGCACGGCGGTGGGGGCCGCCTCGGTGCTCGGCGCGTGGACGGGGCGCTCCGGCCCCGTCGAACGCCGTCATGCGCGGGTGGCGCTGGCAGCGGTGCTCAGCCCCACGGTCGCGATCGTCCTGGCGGTGCTGGCGCCCGTCGTCACCAACCCGCTCACCCCGGACCTGACGACGCCGGCCACGGCGAGCGCACTCGACGCCCTCGCCGGCGCCCTCGCCGGCGTGGGCACCGGGCTGGCGGTCGGGGCCGTCGGCGGCCTGCGCCGCAACGGCACCCTGATGGTGGCCGGCATCGCCGGCCTCGCCGGTGCGGTCGGCGGCGCGCTGAAGACCCCCTGGCCGGCGGTCGCGCCCCTCGCCGTCGCTGCCACGGCCAGCCTCTCCACGTGGGTGCTCGCCATGCGAGGGAAGGCCCGCGAGGGGCCGTCGAGGGGCGCCAATGTCCAGGAGCAGGGCCCGTCGGGGGGATCGAGAGGCGGCGAGGTCCAGGGGCCGGGCCCGTAGGGGTCGGACGACCTGCCGGTGGGGGCGGCCCAGTCCCAGGCCGCCCCCACCGTGCCGTGCCGATCAGCGCGCGCGACCCGCCTCGGTCGCCGCCGGGACCACCACGAGGCGACCCGTGCGCACGTCGTACAGGTAGCCGTGGATGGGGATCCGCCCGGGGACCAGCGGGTGGCGGCGAATGCGCGTGACGTCGTCCACCACCGCCTGGGCGGCGTCGCGGATCGTCAGCCAGTCGACGTACTCGCCCTCGGTCGAGCCCGGCCCGCTGCCGACGTCGGTGAAGCCGTCCGGCCCCAGCGCCGCGGTCTCGAGGCTGGCCGCCAGCAGCCGGCGCATCACCTCGTCGGTGAAGAACGCCATGCCGCAGTCGGTGTGGTGGATCACGAACCACTCCCGGGTGCCCAGCAGCTTGTAGGAGATCA
The DNA here is from genome assembly GCA_025455945.1 of Actinomycetes bacterium. Lineage (GTDB taxonomy): Bacteria > Actinomycetota > Actinomycetes > Prado026 > Prado026 > Prado026. Next base: position 526 of record JALOLN010000260.1, on the reverse strand, counting down.
CCAGCGAGCGGATGGCGTCGTCACTGGCCCGCCCGCCGGCGTTGCGGATCACATGGGCGTCGCCCTCGGCCAGCCCGGCGTACTTCGCCGGGTCCAGCCGGGCGTCCATGCAGGTCAGGATCGCGAACCCGCGGGCCGGCGGCAGGGCGAGCTGCCCCCGCTCGCCGAAGCTCGCGGCGTAGGCCTCGTTGGCGGCCAGCACCTCGTCGAGGATGGACATGGTGTTCCTCTCGTGTTCGTCGGGGTCGAGGTCCCGGTCTGGTCAGTCCGACAGGGCCAGGGCGATGGTGGTGCCGATCGCCGACTGCAGGGTGTGACCCACCGGCGAGGTGGCCGTGACGGCCCGGTGCAGCTCCTCGAGCTGCTCGGCGGGGGCGTCGGCGGCGAGGTGCACGGTGGCCGTGATCCCGTCGAACCCGGCATGGCCCGGCCGCAGGCCCAGGAACGCGTGCAGGTCCAGGGTGCCGGCGACCTGCACCCGCAGGTCGGTGATGGCGATGCCACGGGCGGTGGCGTTGGCGGCGTA
>JALOLN010000259.1 GCA_025455945.1 Actinomycetes bacterium | reverse complement strand
GTCCGGGCCGCTTCGAGACCGCCGCAGCGGTGTCGACCCGGTTCTTCGCACCCGGTGCTGCGGACGCGTTCGTCGCCACCGGGTACGGCTACCCGGACGCCCTGGCCGGCTCGGCCGCAGCGGCCACGGAGGGGGCACCGGTTCTACTCGTCGCGCCCGGCGCCGTTCCTGCCGCCACAGCTGCGGAGCTGACCCGGCTGCGCCCAGCCCGGATCACCGTCCTCGGTGGCACAGGGGTCGTCTCCTCCGCTGTCGCCAGCGCGCTGGCCGGCTACGCACCCACCGTCCGACGGCTCGCCGGCGCCGACCGGTACGCCACTGCGGCCGCCATCTCGGCCGCGGAGTTCCCCACGGCCCCCCGGGCCCTGCTGGCCACGGGCAGCGGGTTCGCCGACGCGCTCGCGGGCGGCCCGGCCGCCGCCAGGGCAGCGGGCCCGGTGCTCCTCTCGCAGCCGGCCTGTGTCCCGACGTCCACCGGTGTCGAGCTGGCCCGGCTGCGGGCGGGTCAGGTGACGCTGCTCGGCGGCACCGGCTCGCTGTCCGCTGCCGTCGCCGCGCTGGTGCCGTGCGAGGTCTACACGCCGTACGTGGCCCGCGTGCCCCTGCCCGTGGGCTGCCACACGGTCGGCCCGGACAGCGCCGGCGTCAAGGTCTACCTCGTGCAGCGGGAGCTCGGGCTGACCAGCCATCGGGAGCGCTACGACGCCGCCACGGTGGCCGCCGTCCGGGCATTCCAGTCCAGCCGCGGGCTGCCGGTCACCGGCCTGGTCGACCGGGCCACCTGGGACGCCCTCGGCACCGGGTACGACTTCTGCATCGACCGGTACGTCGTCCAGCCGACGGTGGCACCGACCGCGCCGGCGTCCGCGCACGTCGCGGCGATGCTGGCACAGGCGAACAGCCTGCTCGGGAAGCGCTACATCTGGGGCGGTGCGGGCCCCATCGGGTACGACTGCTCCGGCCTGGCCCTGCAGTCCATGTACGCCGGCGGCCGGCTGGTGCCCGGCGTCACCATCGACCGGCACGTCACGGCGTCGTTCGCCACTGCGCGGGCGATCTACACCTCGACGGCACTGCCGCACCTGCCACTGTCGCAGCGCCGTCCTGGCGACCTGGTCTTCTGGTACGACGACGTCAGCCACATGGCGGTCTACCTGGGGAACGACCGCATCGTCGAGGCGGTCCGGCCCAGCGTCCGGACGGCGTCGCTGTGGGTCCACGGCACCCCGCTGCCGACCGTCGTCCGCCCCTTCCCCTGACGGATGAAGGGCACGGGGCGGCGATCTATTCGCCTCAAGGGACCCTTGATGCGGAGGTGGCGGGGCTGCGGCGAGGCCGGAGAGCTCACGCGCGGATGGCCCGGACGGCGCCCTCGACTGCGGCCGGGGTCGTCGCGCCGGGACCGCCGACGGCCGTCAGCCGCGTGGCCGCGCTCCCGGTCAGCCACGCCGACGTCGCGGCGGGCAAAGTCGAGCCGGTCAGCAGCACGAGCCGGCCCAGCGTCCCCGCGGGCAGCGCGTCGACGAGCGGACCCACCCCCGCCGCCAGGACGACGTCCTGCTCACCCACCGCCGCCCCGAACGCGGTCGCGACCGCGGCGGCGGTGTCGAAGCGGCTCGCCCCACCCAGCCGGGTGGGACCGGGCAGGTTGGCGAGGACGGCGTCGCTGACCGCGCCGGTCCCTCCGACGACGTGCGTCCGGCTCACCCCGAGGTCGCGTAGGGCTGCGCTGGTCGCGGCGGGTAGCTCCCCCAGTGCCGTCAGCAGGATCGGCCGATCGAGCCGAACGGCGGGGCCGGAGGCGGCCAGGCCGTCGACCAGGCTGAGGTTGGCGCCCGAGGCGACGAAGGCCGCGCCGTCCGGCGCCCCGACCTCGGCGGCTACGAGGGCGGCCGTGGCGTAGCGGTCCGCCCCGCCGAGCCGACGGATCTGCGTGACGCCAAGCCCGCGCAAGGCCGCCACCACGTCGTCCGACACCGCCCCCTGGGAACCGATGACCAGCACCGTGTCGGCGGCCCGTCGGGTGATCTCCGCCGCTGTGACTGCCGACAGTGTGGCTCGCGCGGTGAGCAGCAGCGCGGCGTCCCGGCTGGCCGCCAGCGGTCCGGCGACGAGTCCGTCGATGAGGCTCCGGTCCTCGCCACCGGCGAGGACGACGGTGCGGGCCGCGGGTGCGGCCTCCCGGGCGACGGCCACCGCCGTGGCGTAGCGGTCGGTTCCGGCGACGCGTTCGGCGGGGCAGCCGGCGAGCACCGTCGTCCCGGGTGCGAAGACCTCGACCGTCCAGGTGAGGGCGGTCTGCGGTGCCCACGTCGAGGTGCCGGCCTCGAGCCGCAGCCGGTACAGCCCGGGTGGGGCCGCAGCACCGGCCCAGCCCACCACGACCGGCGCCGCACCCTGCCCGCTGCTGGTCGCCACCGCCGTGCCGGAGCAGGCGTTGACCACGGTGAAGCGCCACCACTGAATCCGGGCCGGCCGGGCCACCGCGGTGAATCCCGCCGTCCCCCCGGCGGGCAGGAAGGGTCGCGGCGCCACGACGCTGCTCAGGCCTGCCGTCGTCGTCGCGGTGTCGTCCAGCCAGGTGGTCGGACCGGCGATGAGCGCGGGGTGCGCCGCGGGGTCCAGCCAGCGCAGCGCGGCGACCATCGCCGCCTCGGAGACGCTGATGCACCCGGCGGTCGCCCCGGTGCCGTTGACGTGCAGGAAGATGCCCCCGCCCTTGCGGGTGTCCGACGGGCCGTAGGGCGCGGGCAGGTTGTAGTCGAGGACGACGGCGTAGGCGTACTGCCGGTCGCTGCCCTGGTAGTAGTCGGCCAGCCGCTCGGCCCAGGTCGTGCGCCAGCGCGCCGACGACGGCCGGGAGGTCTGGTAGACGTTGTAGGTCGCGGGGTCGGCGGGGTCGTACGGCCACCAGTCGTTGCTGTCGAACCGCCGATAGGGCAGCGCGGTGCCGGGGTCGGCGGCGCCGCCGAAAGCCGTGGGCAGGGAGAAGATGCCTGCGGGCGTCGTCCCGGTGCCCTGCCGCCGGGTCGCCGCGTCGTGCATGCCCGCGGAGCCCACCCGGCCCGCCTGGGCGGGCAGCGCCGCGACCCACGGCGCGCCGGCGGTCGAGCGCTGGAAGAACTCCACGGTGGCGTACGTCGACGACCAGGACGACGAGCGGACGAGGACGACCTGCAGCGTGCTGGCGGGCACCGCGAAGCGGCGGACCTGGTCCAGCGACGTCGCGGCGGCCTCGGC
>JALOLN010000067.1 GCA_025455945.1 Actinomycetes bacterium | reverse complement strand
CCGGTCAGGGCGCGGTAGGTGTCGAGCATCTGCCGCGCGCCGAGCAGCTTGTCGTTGCAGGTGAACGGCGCGTCGTTCGGGTTGGCCGCGGTGTTGCCGAAGTCGCAGGCGGACCGGTCGGTCTCGTCCAGCGTGATGCCAAGCGAGGGGTAGGACCCGTCGTCGGCGAAGCTCGGGTGCTCGGGCCAGATGCCGGAGTCGATGACCCCGACGACCACGCCCTCGCCGGTGTACCCCTTCAGCCAGGGACCGCCGGGCGCGTTCAGCCCGAGGAACGTCGGACTCGCGTCCGTCGTCTTCTTGCGGAAGACGTCCTTGGCCACGAAGGCCACCCCGGGCTGCCGCTCGACCGCCGCGGCCTCGTCGGCCGTGAGGATGGCGGAGAACCCGTTGAGGGCCACCGTGTACTCGTTCACCTGCTTCGAGGCGCTGACGCCGGCGCCCTTGAGCGCCTTGGCGTGGCTGGCCTTGAGCGCCTTGGCCTTGGCCTTGGCCTTGGTCGTGTCGAGGGCGTCCTTGCCCTCCGTGCGGACCAGCGGGTCCGCGGCCATGACCACGACGTAGCTGTCGCGCGGTCCGGCCGCGGGAGCCGACGACGCGGCGGTGGCCGGTGTGGCGAGGGCGGCGGTGACCGCCACGGCCACGCCGATGACGAGGGTTCGTCGCATCTGCTTCCTCCCCTAGGGGGTCCCTGCCCAGGGCCGGCAGGTGACCGATCGGTTGGCACGCTACTCCCGGCCGCACGGCGCTGGGGCAGTGGTCGGGGAATCCGGAGTAGGTTCGGTGCCGCCCGAGGAGGAGCAGCCCATGGACGACCGCGAGAAGCGCATCGCGCTGCTCATCGACGCGGACAACGCCCCCGCGTCCAAGATCGACGTGATCCTGGCGGAAGTCGCGCGGCACGGCGCGGCGAACGTGCGGCGGGCCTACGGCAACTGGAAGAGCCCGCAGCTGAAGTCGTGGGAAGCCAACCTGCACGCCTACGCGATCCGCCCGGTCCAGCAGTTCGCCTACAGCAGCGGCAAGAACGCCTCCGACATGGCCATGGTCATCGACGCCATGGACCTGCTCTACGCCCGCTCCCTGGACGCGTTCGCCATCGTCTCCAGCGACGCCGACTTCACCCCACTGGTGATGCGCATCCTCACCGACGGGCTGAAGGTCTACGGCTTCGGTGAGAAGAAGACGCCCGAGCCGTTCGTCAACGCCTGCTCTCAGTTCACCTACGTCGAGGGCCTGGGTCAGCCGTCCGCCAAGCCCGACGAGCCCACGCTGAAGCCCAGCGACCCGAACAAGCTCCGCGGCGACACCCGGCTGGTGCAGATGCTGCGCAACGCCGTGGAGGCCGCCAGCGGGGACGACGGCTGGGCGCACCTCGGACAGGTCGGCAACCAGATCGCCAACCAGGCGTCGTTCGACCCCCGCAACTACGGCTACCGGAAGCTGAGCGACCTGGTCGAGGCCACCGAGCTGTTCGACGTCAAGCGGCAGGGCCAGATCGTGCTCATCCGCGACAGCCGCAAGAGGTGACCGCGATGCCATGGAGCGCGACGGACCCCTCGGAGGCCACCCAGCAGGCGCTGGACATCCTGCGGTCCGGCGAGAACTTCCAGTGGTACGTGATCACGCTGCTCGCGCTGGTCGTCTACGTCTACGCCAACGAGTACACCAAGCGGAACTGGAGGGGCATCGCGGCCGGGCTCGCACTCTACGCCGTCCACTGGTTCTACGAGATCGGCAACGCCCTCGTCCAGCACTTCTCCGGCGACGCACTGTGGACCGTGCCCGAGGGCACCGCGTTCCTGCTGCTGGTCGGGGTCGGTGTGGAGCTCAGCCTGATGTTCTCCGTCGCCGGGCTCGTCATGAGCAAGCTGCTGCCCGCCGACCCCGCGGTGCGTGTCCTCGGCGTCCCGAACCGGCTGGCGTTCGCCCTGGGCAACGCGGCGTTCTTCGCGGTCTTCGAGATCTTCCTGGCCAAGACCCCGGCGTTCGTGTGGGTCTACCCGTGGTGGGGCGCCCTGCCGGTGTTCGTCCTGGTGTACGTCCCGTTCTTCGTCGCGGCCTTCGCCTGCTACGACTGGCCGCCGCGGCGGCAGGTCCGCTTCATCGGCGGGCTGTTCGCCGTCGACGCCGTCATGCTCGTCCTGTTCGCCGGCGTCCTGGGCTGGATCTGAGCTACCCGCCCCACGGCACCGTCGCCTGCAGCACGGCCTCGGTCAGCGCCTCGCTGCGCAGGTGGGTCACCTGCTGGTACTCGGGGTCGGCGACCATCCGGCTGAACGCCGCACGGCTGGGGTAGCGGACGAGCAGGACGGCGTCCCACTCCTGCCCCGGCTCGGCGGCGAGGACCGTCGAGCCGTCCCCGGCGTAGAGCACCTGCGCGCCGTAGCGCGGCAGGAACGTCTCGGACAGGGCGCGGGCGTACGCCGCATACGAGTCACGGCCGCCCTCGGCGAACCGCAGCAGGTTGAGCATGACCACCGGCCCGCCGGGGTCCTCGGCCAGCAGCCGCTTGAGGTCCGCACCGCGCGGGTCGATCGCCATGACCGCCAAGCGTACGGTGGGTGGGTGATCCCCGTGACCGACCCGCACCGGCCGGGGCTCGAGGACCACATCGCCGCGTGGCGGGCCTTCGTGCAGGGCCAGCCGAGCGTCACGGACGCGGACGTCGACGAGCTCGAGCGTCGGCTGCGCGGCGGGGCGACCGATCTCCTGGCGGCCGGGCTGTCCGAGGACGAGGCGTTCCTCGTGGCCCTCAGGCGCAGCGCGCGCGGGGACGGGACCACCCGCGAGTTCGCCCGCGAGCACGGCAGCCGGCTCTGGACGCAGCTCGTGCTGGGCCCGGAGACCGCAGCGGAGGGCCCCCGGGGCGCCCGAGACGCCGTCGCCGCACTGGCCTGCGCCGTCGCGGCCGCTGTCGTCGTCAAGGTGCCGACGGCGTTCGGCCTCGACCTCACCGACGACCCCGAGTTCTACCTGCGCAACCTCGGCCTGTTCGCGCTGCCGTTCCTGGTCGTCTTCCTCGCCTGGACGCGCCGGCTGCACGGTGCCGTCGTCGGCTGGCTGGTGCTGGCGTTCGTCGTGGCCGCGCTGGCCGCCAACGCCTACCCGCTCACCGGGCAGACGGCGGTGCTGACGGCGATCCACCTGCCCGTGGCGCTCTGGGCGGTGGTCGGCCTGGCGCATGCCGGTGGCGACTGGCGGTCACCGCCGCGCCGGATGGGCTTCGTCCGGTTCACCGGCGAGTGGTTCATCTACTACGTCCTCTTCGCCCTCGGCGGCGGCGTGCTGACAGCCGTCACCGCCGGCGCCTTCAGCGCGATCGGCGTCGACGTCGCACCGTTCCTGTCGGAGTGGCTGCTGCCGTGCGGTGCGGTGGGCGCCGTGGTCGTCGCCGCCTGGCTCGTCGAGGCGAGGCAGGGCGTCGTCCAGAACTTGGCACCCGTGCTCGCCACCGTGTTCACGCCGCTCTTCGCGGCCATGCTGTTGGCGTTCCTCGCCGCCGTCGCCTTGACCGGCGGCGGGATCGACCTCGAGCGCGAGCTGCTGATCCTCTTCGACCTGCTGCTGGTCCTGGTCCTCGGGCTGCTGCTTTACGCGGTGTCCGCGCGGGACCCACAGGCACCGCCCGGCCTGTCCGACCGCCTGCAGCTGCTCCTCGTGAGCAGCGCCCTGCTCGTCGACGTCCTGGTCCTCGCCGCCATGGTCAGCCGGACGTCGGCCTTCGGGTTCAGCCCGAACAAGACGGCGTCGCTGGGGCTCAACCTGGTCCTGCTGGCCAACCTGGTGTGGTCGGCCCGCGCGTCCTGGCGCTTCCTGCGCGGCCGGGCCCCCTGGACCGCGCTGGAGGGCTGGCAGCTGCGCTACCTGCCGGTGCTCGCCGCCTGGGCGTCGGTCGTCGCGGTGCTCTTCCCGCCGCTGTTCGACTTCGCCTGATCTGCCGGGGCCGGCAGCAGCCCCGCCGGCTCGGGGGGAGGCCGACGGGGCTGCCTGGGAAGGGGCTGGGCTTGGGGGTAGGCCCCGCCACGAGAGGACCCTCTCGCCCCGGGCGCGCAGGCCGTCAGGGTCGAAGGTCCCCCGACGTCAGGACCGGACCCACACGTTGTCCACCAGGCCCAGGAACTGGTCCGGATCGGTCGCGCTCATGCCCTTCGACCCGACGAGGACGTCCTTCGCGGACCGCACCTTGCCGATCCGCCCCGAGGCTGCGCCGACCTCACGGCCGTCGACGACCACGGCCACCCGGTCCCCGCTGCGCCGGCAGCCGGCGGTGACCCACGAGCCGCCGACACTGGCCACGCCGGCCTTGGAGTAGGCCTGCACGGCGCCGGCGTCACCCTTGAACCGGCAGGAGAACTTGATGCCCTTGGTGGACTTGTGCAACGAGAGCTTCCACTGCCCGGGGTCGCCCCAGTAGCCCTTCTGCACGATGTTCCAGTTGCCGGCCCCGCGGGTCAGCCGCAGCCGGGCGGCGAACTCGAAGTCCCCGGTCTCGGGGTCGAGCGTGACGTGGTCGGCAACACGGACGACGGAGCGGCCGTAGAAGTCGACGACGTCCGGCTGCGTGGCGCGGACCTTCCCGAGCAGCTCGGCGTCCGGTCCGACGGACGACTGGTGCGGGCTGGTGTCGGGGAAGGGCAGCTGCAGCGCGTAGGTGGTGGACGCGCTCGCCGCCGGCGTCATGCCGGCCCACAGGGCGGTCGCGGTCACCATCGCCACGCCCGCTCGAACGGCTGTGCGCTTCGCATTCGACATCGGGTAGCACCCTCGCTTCCCCAGGACCCCGGCGGTCCTGGCCCGGGCCGACTACCCGTGATCCGCCGTCTCATCCATGCCAATCCCGGCCGATGGCGGCCCCCCGGGTATGAAGCGCCTCCGTTCGGGCACGTGGGTCCCCGAGACCCGGCGATCCGACGGGGACCGACCAACCGACCACGACGAGGGATCACCACATGGACGCGATCGTCATGCTCAAGGACGACCACAAGGAGGTCCGTCTGCTGTTCCGGGCCATGGAGAAGGGCGAGCTGGACGTGGTGCCCGACATCTGCGCGGCGCTCACGACCCACGCCCACCTCGAGGAGCAGGTCTTCTACCCCGCCGTACGGGCGGAGGTCGAGGACAGCGACAGCGAGATCCTCGAGGCTCTGGAGGAGCACCACGTGGCCACCCGGCTGATCGAGGAGCTCGAGGGCATGGACCCCGGCGACGAGGCCTACCAGGCGAAGGCCACCGTCCTCATGGAGAACGTCCTCCACCACGTCAAGGAGGAGGAGACCGAGCTGTTCCCCCTGGTCCGTGAGGCGCTCGGCCGCAAGCGGCTGCAGGAGATCGGCGCGGAGATGGCCGCGGCGCGCGACCGGCTCTTCCGGCCGGTGACGCCCCTGGACTGATCCGCCGGCCGGTCAGGGGTGGCCGGGGCGCCAGACGAGGACGACGCGAGGACCGACGCTGACCCCTCGGAGTCGCGCCCCGGCCTGCCCCCAGGGCCAGGGCCCGGCCGACACCACCGTCGTTGTCCAGGCCCCCCCGGCCTGCGCGAGCGCGGACAGCGAGCTGCTCGTCTCGTCGTGCACCAGGTCGGGCCACAGCTCGAACATCCTGTGCCCGGGCCAGTCGGCGCCGCCGTCCACCTGCGGCGCAACGGCCCGGACGACGAAGTCCTGGACGCCTGCCCCGCCGGGCACGGGCTCGAGCAGCACCCAGGGGTCGAGGTTCACGGCCAAGACGGCGCGCAGCCACTCGAGGTCGGCGTCCACGGCCGCCACGTGCCGCAGCAGGAGCCGGGACACCCGGCCCGCGGCGTCGCACAGCTGCCGTTGCCGGTCCGCGTCGAACCGCTGCTCCGCACGCCAGGCGAGCCCGACGACGCCGACCACCTCCTCCTGGTCGTCGATGGGGATCGAGGCCGTGGCCTCCCACGCCGAGCGCACCTCGGCCAGCGCGGGGAACTGCAACACGCGGGACGCCCGGTCGCCCATGAACAGGGGCTCGCGTCGGCGCACCGAGCGCACGAAGGGCACGTCCGTCGTCGGGGGGATGCTGCGCCAGGCGCTGATGACGTCGCCGGCGAACCCGGTCTGCCCGACGAACCGCAGCGCACCGTCGGCGGCGGCCCGGAAGAGCACCACGGCCTCGACGCCCTGGTCGGCGAGGAGGTCGAGGACGAGCCGGGCGGCCTCGTCGCCCGCGCTGGTGGCGCCGGTGACCGAGTCGAGCAGGACGCTCATGGTGCCGGCCTTCACGTCCGGCTGCTCGCGCAGCTGCGCCCAGGCCGGGGAGGCCGCGGGCGAGGCGGGGATCAGCTCGGCGAGCCGCTCCCCCGTCACTCCTGCGTCCTCCTCCGCGTCCGGGATGGCGACGCCGACGAGGGTGGCGGCGACCTCGACGAGCCGGACGTTGTTCTGCTGCGACAGCGCGCGCAGGCGGCCGAAGGCCTCCTCCAGCGTGATGCCGTGCCGCTCGACGAGCATCCCCTTGGCCTGCTCGATGACCGCGCGGGTGCGAGCCGACTGACGCACCCCGTCGAGCTCGCGGCGCAGCGCGGCCACGGTCTCGGCCAGCGCAGCGGTCTCCGGGCCGGTCAGGGTCACCGGCCCAGCGTAGGTCAGGCTCAAGCCGCGACGGCGCCCCAGGACGCCGGCAGCGGTGCGCCCTCGAGCACGTGGTCGCGCAGTACGGTCAGCGTCCGGCTGAGCAGTCGGGAGACGTGCACCTGCGACATGCCCAGCTGCTCGGCGATCTCCTGCTGGGTGCGGTCGCCGTAGAAGCGCAGCGCGATGATCTCCCGCTCCCTCGGGGGGAGTCGGCGCAGGGCCGCACCGACGGCCGCCAGGTCCTCCACCCGGGCCAGGTCCGGGTCGTCGCCGCCGATCCGGTCGCGCAGCGGGGCCGAGTCGTCGTCGCCGACGGGGAGGTCCAGGGAGTGGGCCGTCATCGCCTCACCGCGGGTGCGGCGGGCCAGCAGCACCTCGTCCTCGCTGAGGCCCAGCTCCTGGGCGACGTGCGCGGCGCTGCCCTCCTGGCCGAGGCTCTGGCGCAGCCGGTCGGACGCCTGCTGCACCTGCAGCGTGGCCTCCTGGAGCGCCCGCGGGACGCGCACCGTCCAGGCGTGGTCGCGGAAGTGCCGGCGCAGCTCACCGAGGATCGTGGGGACGGCGTAGCCGGGGAAGTCCGTGCCCGCGGTCTCGTCGAAGCCGCCCGCGGCCTTCACCAGCCCGAGGGAGGCGACCTGCTCCAGCTCCTCGAGGGCCTGGCCGCGGCCGGCGTACCGCCGCGCGAGCCGACGGGCCATGGGCAGGTACTCCACCGCCAGCCGGGCCCGGTCGGGGCACATCCGGGCAGGGCCGGTGCCGGTGGCGCTTGGGCGCGGCTTCGACGTGGGCGGGTCGGTGTCCCTGCCCAGGAACAGCTCGTAGTGGCCGAGCAGTCGCTCGCCGGCCGTCAGCGGGTCGTGCACCGCCTGCGCACGGACGAGTGCCGCGGCGCCGTAGCCGCGCACCCGCAGCGGGTCGGCGAGCAGCCGAGCGACGGCCCGGCCCAGGCCGGTCGGACCGTCCGCCGGGTCCACCAGCAGTCCCGTGGTGCCGGCCACGACGAGGTCGAGGTGCGCGCCGTCCGCCAGCGCCACGGCGGGCACGCCGTGCACGGCCGCCTCGAGGACGTGCCCCCCGTGGCGGGCGCCGTCAGCGGCGGCCACGACCACGGCCGCCCCGGCCCACAGGTCGCGGCGGGCGGGTCCCCGGGCACCGGGGTGCCACTCGATGCGGTCCAGGACACCGAGGGAGCGGGCCAGTCGCCTCGTCCGTGGTGGCGGTCCCTCCCGGCGCCCGCCCAGGACGACCAGTCGGGTGGAGCGCCAGTGCGGCATCGAGGCCACCACGAGGTCCAGCGCCCGACCCTGGGCCAGGGTGAGGACGTGGCCGCCCTCGGCGGCGGGTCCGGCGTCGGGGTCGGGCACCGGCACGGGCAGGGCCAGGGCACCCGAGCGCACCGTGGGCACCCGGGCCGCCCACCAGCGCTCCCGTTCCGTCGAGGACAGCGGCAAGACGCCGGCCACTGCGGCGGCCAGATCGGCCTCGAGGACGGCGTCCGCGGGGCTCTGGTCGAAGGTCGCGACGACGGGGATCACGCCTCGTCCGGCCGTGAGGGCCGCGGCCGTCGCCACGACACCGATGGTGTGCACCAGGTCCGGCTGCTCCCGCTCCCAGCGTGCGGCCAGCTCGGCCGCGTACGCGTCGATCGCGGCTCGCCGGTCGGTGTGGTGCACGGACGGCACGAGGACCTCAGCGGTCGCGCCGGCGGAGCGCAGCCCGTGCGCCAGGTTGGCGACCGCGGAACGCGGCAGGCGGGACACGTCCGCAACGGAAAAGGACACGACATGGACGAGCATGGGCCACCTCGCTCGTGGGATCCGTGGGCACGGAGAGCGACGCGGCGCCTGCTGGTCTGAAGCGCACGTCGGCAGTTACAGCAGCACTGAGATTCCCGATTCCAACTTTGCCCAAACACGAGGTTCGCGGCGCTCGGGGTTCGCAGGTATGCGGGCGCCAGGTCGGGGTACTGGGCCGGCCATGGAGATTCTGCTGTGGATCCTTGCCGTCGTACTCGTCGTCTCCGGCGTCCTGGCGCTCGTGCGCAGCCAGGTGCTGTGGGGCATCGTCCTCATCGTCGTCGGGCTGCTCGTGGGCCCCGGCGGCGTCAGCCTGTTCAGCTGAGACGGGCAGCGTCGTGCCCAGCATCGGGCGACGCGCGGCCGAGGACCCGGTGGCCCGAGCGGTCGCAGTGACGGAGTCGTTCGCCGATCAGGGGCTCGCTGGCAGTGTCGTGTCGGCACACCTCGTCCGCCGGAGGGGTGCGGACGACCCGCCGTACGCGTCGCGCGTGGCTGTCACGTTGGACGACGGGCTTCATCTGGTCTTCCGTGTTCACCAGGGCGGGCCCTGTCATGTGCTGAGGGCGTGTCGCCGTCCTGCGCCCGGGTGAGTCAGCCTGGGTGCCTCAGGTGTTGCAGCCGTTCGGGCAGGCCCACCACCGCCACGGCCGGTATCCGCTGGTCCGCAGCGTGGGGCTCCATGCGTGGTTGCACACCTCGCAGGAGACGACGGAGGGCTGCGGCCAGTCCGAGTGCAAGCTGACACCGTGAGCGTGGGCGGAGTTCCGTGAAGCCATGCTCCAATTGTCCCTTGTGCCCGGACCGGAACGGTCCACCTGCGCTGTGATCTTGGCGACTCCCGAGCCAGCCGGCTAGGTGTTCCACCGTCGGGAGGGCGCCGGCCCGGACTGGACTTCCTCCCGCTCGTGCCCGCACCGCCGGCAGCGCAGGAAGTAGCCCTCCGGGACGTCGCTGTCGGGGTAGCGGACGTGGTCGTACCGGTGTCCGACGACTCTGCAGATCCAGCGCTCGGGCATCGCCGGCTCCTCTCCGTCGTCGCTGCACAGCGTCGTGCTCGAGGGGCGCTCGCTGGCTCCACTGTTGCCCGCAGCACGCACCCCGTCAACGGCGTCAACGGCCGCGGCCGAATGAGCCGATGTTCTCCACAGGGTTCGTCTGGCGCTCGAACCCTGTCGGTGGGCCACGTAGAATCGAACACATGTTCGACTCGGCGTTCCGCACACCGAACCTGGAGGGCCTGCGCTCTCTGGTGTCCGGGCTGGGCCGCCTCGAGGTCGCGTCGGACGATGCGGAGCGGGTCGACCAGATCCGGCTGCTCGAGGAGGTGAAGGCCGCCGCGGCCGCGGCCCAGGCCAGGGTGACGACCACGTTCGCCGCGTCCCAGCGGGCAGCGCAGGTGGCGGCCGGTGTGCGGGCGGAC
>JALOLN010000258.1 GCA_025455945.1 Actinomycetes bacterium | reverse complement strand
CGGAAGGCCATGACCTGGCCGGTGGTGGCGGGGTCGGCGGGCTCGAACTCCTCGCCCGGCTCGCCCCCGCCGAACGGCTCGTCCGGCCCGAGGTTGGGCAGCACGTGCTGCCCCTGGGGCACGTCGGCGAAGTCGACGATCAGGTCGGCCCGCTCCGCCGGTGCCAGCAGCACCCGGGTCTCGGCCTCGGCGCCGAGGTCCACCGCAGCGGAGAGGAACCCGCCGTCGTTGCCGATCTGCCAGACCTGCACCCCCGGGATCGCCGAGAAGTCGAGGATCAGGAATCTCGACTGGCAGCCGTTGAGCAGTCGCAGCCGGTAGCGCACCGGCTCGACCTCCAGGTACGGCCAGGTGGCCCCGTTGACGATGATGGCGTTGCCGAAGAACTCCGGGTTCCAGATGGGGGAGAAGCCCTCGCCGGCGGGCATGTCGCCGTGGCCCTCGTCGTCGCCGGGCCCGGTCGCGGGCAGGTACGGAGCGACGATGCCGTCGAAGAATGCGCGGGTGTCGGGGTAGAACAAGGACCCGTCGGCGTTGAAGGCACGGTCCTGGATCGCCAGCGGGATCTCACGCACCCGGGGGCGCTCGGCTACCGGGTCACCGGCGCGTGCGGCAGGGCCGGGCAACCGGGCGCGCTCCCCGGTGCGGGCGTCCCGCACGACGTCGCCCGGACCGCCGCGTAGCAGGTAGAACCCGGCCGGTCCGGCGTAGACGTTGAGTCGGGTCATACCGAGCGTGTGGTCGTGGTACCACTTCGTGCCGGCACGTTCGGGGTTGGGGTACTGCGAGACCGAGCAGCCGGGCTGCCAGGTGGCCCCGAACCGGCGCCGGGCCTTCGCGGCGAAGAAGTCGTACCAGGTGCCGACGGTGGCGTAGCCGTCCGGGATGTCGGTCGCGTCGGGCAGGAACCACGCCTCGGCATAGCCGTCGCTCTCGTCACCCACGCCGACTGCACCGTGCACGTGGGTGACGAGCGGCACGGGACCGGTGTACGGCCCGGGGGTCACGTCGTGCTGCGGCCGGCTGTCGCGACCCTCGGTGCCGCCGGGCGGGTTGGCCCAGTGCAGGGTCGGGTCGACCGGCAGCAGGTGCGGCAGGTACGTGCCGTCGGGCGCCACCAGGTCGTTCACCCAGCGAACCCGCACGGGCCGACCCGACCGCGCCTCGATCGTCAGCGAGGGAGCGTTGTGCGGCGACGACCCCACCGGCCCGTAGCCCCAGACCGTGGTACGGGGCAGTCCCGTCGGCAGCACCTGCTGCTCGAACTGGCGCACCGAGATCTCGTAGTAGTCGATGGGCGGACCAGAGCGACGCCGGATGATCCCTGCGCGGGGCATCACCGGCGGCACGAGCACCGGGGTCACGAACTTGTCGACGGCGTCGAGATCGAGGTCGCCCCCGGGCAGCGCCGCGACCACCGTCCGCCGACCGTCGTGGGACCACCCGACGAGGGCGAAGCCCAGGCCCACGGTCCCCACGGCCTTGATGAACGTTCGCCTACCGATGCCTTCCCGCAGGTCCGCCATGGCGGGACGCTCCTTCCGGCCTCCGCAGCCCCCGCGGCGGCTGCCGTCCAGCATGCCGACCTGGCCGCCGCGGCACCAGGGCGATGGTCCTGGCGCGACGGACGCTGAGTCAGCCGGCTGCGGGCGGGCCGGGGGGTGGCCCGACTCCGTCGATGATGCCGGCGGCGGGCACGCCCGACCCGTCCCGCTTCGTGTCGGATGCCGGCAGCGCGACGGGGACGCCCGTCGCGGCGGCGGCGCGAGCCGGGGCCGGGCCGGCCCAGGCGAGCAGCAGGGTGTCCTCCCCGCGCAGCCACCGGTGGCAGCGCACCCCTCCCGTACCGCGGCCCTTGCCCGGGTAGGCCGACAGCGTGGTGACCTTCACCGAGCCGGTCTGCGTACCCGGCAGCGCGGCGGAGCTGCCCGCCACGGTGACCAGCACCGCGGGCACGCCGGGATCGACGGCGCCGAAGTGGACGACGCCGGCGCCGGGCGAGAGGCGTACCCCGGCCATGCCGCCCCCGGAGCGGCCCTGCGGCCGCACCGACGATGCCGGGAAGCGCAGCAGCTGGGCGTCGGAGGTCACGAACACCAGGTGCTGCTCAGGGTCGGCCAGCTGCACCGCACCGACGACCTCGTCGCCGGGCTCGAGCCGGATCACCTCCCACGACTGCTTGCTGGCGGGATGGTCGGCGTGGACGCGCTTGACGACGCCACGCCGCGTGCCGAGAGCCAGCCCCGCCGCGTCGGCGTCCAGCGTGGTGAGGGCGAGCACCCTCTCCCCGCGCTCGAGGGCGACGTACTCGCTCACCGGAGCCGCCCCCGACAGCGTCGGGCCCGCCGCGGTGGTCGGGATGGCCGGCAGGTCGAGCACGCCGAGGCGAACCAGGCGACCGGCGCTGGTGACCGCCCCCACCTCGCCTCGGGCCGTCGCCGTGACCGTGGAGACGACCACGTCGTGGCTGGCCCGGCCCTCACCGGCGGTCAGCGGTTCGTCGGTGGCTGTCCGAGCGAGCAGCCCGGTCGACGAGAGCAGCACCCAGCACGGGTCGTCGGAGACCTCCATCGGGGCGGCCGCCGGCCGCGCTGCCACGTCGCCTGCCGCCGCCGCCGACTCCAGCAGCACGGTGCGTCGCGGCGTGCCGTGGGCGGCGGTCACAGCCGCCAGCTCGTCCGACACGACCTGCTTGAGCCGGGTCTCGTTGTCGAGCACCTCGGTGAGAGCGGCGATGTCGGCGCGCAACGTGTCGGCCTCGGACTCCAGCTGCAACCGGTCGTACCGGGTGAGCCGTCGCAGCGGTGTGTCCAGGATGTACTGCGCCTGCACCTCGGACAGGTCGAACACGGCCATCAGCCGCTGCTTCGCGGCGGCCGCGTCGTCGCTGCTGCGGATGACCTGGATCACCTCGTCGATGTCGAGCAGGGCGACGAGCAGTCCCTCGACGAGGTGAAGCCGTTCCTGGCGGCGCGCGCGCCGGTACTGCGACCGGCGGCGCACCACCTCGAACCGGTGGGCGAGGTAGACCTCGAGCAGCTGCTTGAGGCCGAGCGTGCGGGGCTGGCCGTCGACCAGAGCGACATTGTTGATGCCGAACGTCGTCTCCAACGGGGTGAGCCGGTACAGCTGCTCGAGCACCGCCTCGGGCACGAACCCGCTCTTGATCTCGATGACCAGCCTCATGCCGCTGGCGCGGTCGGTGTAGTCCTCGACGTCGAGGATGCCCTGCAGCTTCTTCGA
>JALOLN010000257.1 GCA_025455945.1 Actinomycetes bacterium | reverse complement strand
CCAGGGGGACCGGCTCGCCCGTCGCGCCGTCCAGCAGCAGCAGGTGGACGGCGTGGTCGCGGGCCGGGTACCGCAGGCCGGTCGCGAGGGCGAGGCCGGCGGAGAAGGTGACCCGGTCACCGTCGCGCCGGGCGCCGACCTGTGTGGCCGAGACCCCGGCCGGCCGCTGGGCGGCGGGGGAGTCGACGACCTCACCGAGGAAGCTGCCGGCGACGGGGATGGTGCCGGTGGGATTGCACATGCCCGTCAGCGGGAGCAGCGCCTCGTACCCGGCGACGGCTCCGCAGTCCACGCGGGCATAGGTAGTGGCGTCGGGGGAGACCACGCCGTCGGCGTCGAAGCGGCCGGCCAGGTCGAACGCCTCCATCGGGACCGCACCGAAGGTGAACGTGAGCACGACCCCGGGTGCCGACCACCGGAACGCGGAGCCCTGCCGGGCACCGGAGAGCGGGAAGGCGAAGCCGGCGGACGGGTCGGCGACCAGGCGCCCCTGGGCGTCGCGCCGGGCGCCGACCACCCACAGCACGCTGCGGTCCGGCCCCGTCACCACTGTGCCGGCGACCCAGTCGTAGAAGTCGAAGCCGATCTGGTTGACGCTGTTGAGCATCGGCGGGAGCGGCACGGCGAGCCGGGCCAGCTCGACGGCCGTCACCTGGTCCGCGCCGACGGCCAGCGGCCAGGGGGCCGTGCCCGCCACGGCGCGGACCGTGAACGAGCCGCGGAAAGGCTCGGGGTCCGGCGCCCCGACCGTGACGTTCGCCAGCCGCAGCCCGTCGGTCGTCATCAGCCCGGCGAGCGTCACCCGGTAGGTGGTGCCGGGGGTGAACCCGGTGCGCGGGCGGATGACGAGGTAGCGGCCGTCACCACTGCGGTCGACGTCCACGTCCACGGCAGGCTCGACGGTCACCAGCGCCCGGGCGTCGGGCACGGCGACCATCGCCGCCGGCAGGGTCTGCCCGCCCTCGCGGACCAGCAGACGGGCCACGACCGTCCCGGTCGGCGTGACCGTCGGCTCGGTCCCCGCCGGGACGACGGTGCCCCCCACCCCGACCGGGACCACGGCGACCACGTCGTCCGGCAGCGTGGGTGCCCCGCAGCGCGGGTCGGCCGCGGCGCGCAGGCAGTAGTCGTACGGGACGTACCAGAGGTCGCCGGACTGCCCGCCGACGTACACCCCGCGGGGGCCCAGCGCCGGGGAGCCGTTCAGCTGGTTGTACACGGCCAGCCGGGGGTCCTCGGGGGTGGTGTCGAACGCCCAGCGCAGGGACCCGCTCGCGGCGTCGAGCGCGTACAGCCGTCCGTCGGAGGAGCCCACGTAGGCGATCCGTCCGGTGCCGTCGGGGGTGCGGCCCAGGGCGGGGGAGGAGCGGATCGGCGCCCCCGTGTCGTAGCTCCACGCCACGCCGCCGTCGGGGCGGATCCCGTAGAGCACGCCGTCGGTCGAGCCCACGACGACGAGCTGCAGCCTGCCGTCCTGGTCCTCGACCAGGGCGGGGGAGGAGTACACGTGGTCGCCGGTCGCGACCGACCAGCGCACGTCGCCGGAGCGCGCGTCGAGGGCGTAGAGCCGGCCGTCGAACGAGCCCACGAACAGGGTGCCGTCGGTGGACAGCGCCGGCGAGGAGGCCACGAACCCGAGGGTCGTGCGGCGCCACAGCTCCTCCCCGCCGCTGTCCACGGCGCGGACGACGAGGTCCAGCGAGCCCCAGTACGTCGTCCCGTCCGGGCCGATCGCCGGCACGGTCCACACCGCGTTCCCGGTGGCGTGGGCCCAGCGCTGCGAGCCGTCCGGCCGCACGGCGTACGCCCCGCCCCCGGTGTTGCCCTGGTAGACGGTGCCGTCCGGACCGACCGTCGGGCTGCCCTCCCACCACGCCACCAGCTGCTCACCAGCGAGGTCCAGGGTCGGCCGGAACGTCCACACCGACCGGGCGCCCTCCCCCAGCGCCGGGTCGACGCGCAGCCGGTACATCGTCTCGTCGCCCGAGCCAACGACCAGGGTCGGCCCGACGCCGGGCTCGTCCGGGAGCAGCGCAGGTGCGGTGTCGATGATGCCGTCGGTGGTGAACCGCCAGCGCTCGGTCCCCTCCGGTGCCAGGGCGTAGAGCACGTCGTCCGCGGAGCCGATGTACACGGTGCCGTCGGCGGCGACGGCCGGGGTGGCGAAGATGCCGCGCTGGGTGCGAAACGCCCACGGCCGGTCGCCCGGGTCGCGGCCGGGCAGCGGGCTGGCGCCGGTGTTGCGGACGTCGTGCCGCATCGCCGGCCACGGTGCCGCCGCGTCGAGCCCCCCGGCGTCGGCGGCGCGCACCCCCGCAGCGCCACCTGTCGTCACCGTCGCCGCCACCGTCGCCGACACTGCGACGACGACCGCCATGACCACCCAGCCGCGTCGGGGGCGCACGGGCCTAGGCCTAGCGTCCTGGCCGGCCGGCGTAGTGGCCGCTGACGCTGCGCGCCAGCACCGCGGCCGGCAGCACGCGGCGCAGCTGGGCCGCGACCCGCTGGTACCCGGGGCCCACCGTGTAGCGCAGCCGCGGACGGTCGCTCTGCACGATCCGCAGCACGGCGGCGGCGACGGCGCCGGCGTCGGACCCGCCCTCCTCGTCGCTGGCCATGGTGGCCAGCGCGGCCACGAACCGGTCCCGGTACGCCGAGCCCGGCCCGGCGTCCGCCGCGACCTGCCGGGCCGCCGTGAAGCCGGTGGCGAAGTCGCCCGGCTCGACGAGGCTGACCCGCACGCCGAAGGGCGCCACCTCGAGCCGCAGCGCCTCGGTGTACCCCTCGAGGGCGTACTTGCTTGCGGAGTACAGGCCCTGGAAGGGCACCGCGATCAGCCCGGCGATCGACGAGACCACGACGAGATGCCCCTGGCTGGCCCGCAGGTGCGGCAGCACCGCACGGGTCACCCGGTGCACGCCGAGCAGGTTGACGTCGAGCTGGGCAGCCGCCTCGGCGGGGGAGGTGTCCTCGAGGGCGCCGGCCACTCCGTAGCCGGCGGCGTTCACCACGACGTCGAGCCGGCCCGTGGAGTCCACGATCCGGGCGACCCCGGCGCGCACCTGCTCGTCGTCCGTCACGTCCATGCGCACGGCGGCGACGCCGGGCGGTGCCTCCTCCGCCGGGGTGGTCCGCCACCGGGCTGCGCCGTGCACCTGGTGTCCGGCCGCCGCGAGGCGTCGGGCCACCGCCGCCCCCAGCCCGGACGACGCCCCGGTGACCAGCACGACCCGCCCGGTACGCGAC
>JALOLN010000256.1 GCA_025455945.1 Actinomycetes bacterium | reverse complement strand
GTGCGGATGGTGTCCTCGTCGTGCTCGACGACGATGAGGGTGTTGCCCAGGTCCCGCAGCCGCACGAGGGTCTCGATGAGCCGCCGGTTGTCCCGCTGGTGCAGCCCGATCGACGGCTCGTCCAGCACGTACAGGACGCCGACGAGGCCGGACCCGATCTGCGTGGCCAGCCGAATCCGCTGCGCCTCCCCGCCGGCGAGGGTGCCGGCCGCCCGGTCGAGAGAGAGGTAGTCCAGGCCGACGTCGAGCAGGAAGCGCAGCCGCTCGTTGACCTCCTTCAGCACCCGCTCGGCGATGTGCGCCTCACGAGGGGTCAGCTCGAGCTCGCGGAGGAAGGCCGCGCACTCCCCGATCGGCAGGGCCGCGATCTCGGCGATGTTCCGCCCACCGACCGTCACTGCCAGGACGACGGGCTTGAGCCGGGACCCGCCGCAGTCCGGGCAGGGCACCTCGCGCATGAACCCCTCCCACCGCTCGCGGGAGGTGTCACTCTCGGACTCGGTGTGCCGCCGCTGCACGAACGGGATGACGCCCTCGAACGTCGTGTAGTACGACCGCTCCCGGCCGTACCGGTTGCGGTAGCGGACGTGCACCTGGTTCCCGTACCCGTGCAGCAGGGCCCGCTGGGCCGCGGCCGGCAGCTGCTCCCAGGGCAGGTCGGTGCGGAACCCGACGGTCTCGGCCAGCGCCTCGACCAGCCGGCCGAAGTAGTCGCTGGTGGACGCGGTGTTCCACGGCGCGAGGGCGCCCCCGTCGAGGCTCAGCGTGGGGTCCGGGACGACGAGCTCGGGGTCGACCTCCATCCGGGTGCCCAGGCCGGTGCAGGTGGGGCAGGCCCCGTAGGGGCTGTTGAACGAGAACGAGCGGGGCTCCATCTCCTCGAAGGACAGGTCGTCGTCGAGGCAGGCCAGGTGCTCGGAGTAGGTGCGCTCACGGTGCGGGTCGTCGGCGGGCAGGTCGACGTAGTCGAGGAGGACGAGGCCGCCGGACAGGCCCAGCGCCGTCTCGATCGAGTCGGTGAGCCGGCGCCGGGCCGAGGCCTTGGCCTGCAGCCGGTCGACGACGACCTCGATGGTGTGCTTCTCCTGCTTCTTCAGCGCCGGCGGCTCGGTGAGCGGCAGGACGACGCCGTCGACCCGGACCCGGCTGTACCCCTTGGTCTGCAGCTCCCGGAAGAGCTCGACGTACTCCCCCTTGCGGCCGCGGATCACCGGGGCCAGGACCTGGAACCGGGCGCCGTCGTCGGCCTCGAGGACGCGGTCGACGATCTGCTGGGGGGTCTGCCGGGCGATCGGCTTGCCGCAGACGGGGCAGTGCGGCCGGCCGATCCGCGCGAACAGCAGGCGCAGGTAGTCGTAGACCTCGGTGATCGTGCCGACCGTCGACCTCGGGTTGCGCGACGTCGACTTCTGGTCGATGGAGACGGCCGGCGACAGCCCCTCGATGAAGTCGACGTCCGGTTTGTCCATCTGGCCGAGGAACTGCCGCGCGTACGCCGACAGGCTCTCGACGTACCGCCGCTGCCCCTCGGCGAAGATCGTGTCGAACGCCAGGCTGGACTTGCCGGAGCCGGACAGGCCGGTGAACACGATCAGGGCGTCGCGCGGCAGGTCGAGCGAGACGTCCTTGAGGTTGTGCTCGCGGGCCCCACGGACGATCAGGCGGTCGGCCACGGCGGCAGTCCTCGGGTCGGAGGGGTCGGACGGGCTCCAGGCTAACCGGGCCCCCCGACCGTCTGCCTCCCAGCGTCCGGCCCCACCCCGCCCCCCTCCACGTGATCCAGGGAACGCCGTTCGGGCCGGAGCCCGAGATGGATGCCCTGGATCACCGCCGCCACCGCCACGGGGCGGCTCGACGGTGGGCGGCGGCGGTAGGTTCGGACCGGCGGACGACCGGAGCAGCGTGAAGGAGCCTGCGATGAGCTACACCGGGCACGTGCGGGTCGGCGGTCCAGCGGCGGTCCGCGAGCTCGCGCACCTCGTCGTCACCAAGGTGGCCGTGGGGCCGATGGACAACAACGCCTACCTGCTGCGCTGCCGGGCCACCGGGGAGCAGGTCCTCGTGGACGCCGCCAACGAGGCGCCGCGCCTTCTCCAGCTCGTCGGCGAGGACGGGCTGGCCGGCGTCGTCACGTCGCACCGGCACGCCGACCACTGGCAGGCGCTCGCCGAGGTCGTGGCCGCCACCGGGGCCCGGACGTTCGCCCACCCGGTCGACGCCGACGCGATCCCGGTCGAGACCGACGTATTCCTCACCGACGGCGACCACCTGCGCTTCGGCGAGGTTCAGCTCGACGTCGTCCACCTCGTCGGCCACACCGCGGGCAGCATCGCCCTGCTCTACGACGACCCGGAGGGCGAGCCGCACCTGTTCACCGGCGACTGCCTCTTCCCGGGCGGAGTCGGCAGGACGACGACACCGGCCGAGTTCGCCAGCCTCTACCGGGACGTCGTGACGAAGGTCTTCGACCGGCTCCCCGACGAGACCTGGGTCTATCCCGGCCACGGCAACGACACGACGCTGGGCGCCGAGCGCCCCCACCTCCCCGAGTGGCGCCAGCGCGGCTGGTAGCCCCGCAGACCACTCCCCCTCCCCGGTGGTGGTCACGGTCGGAGGTCACGACGATGAGCATCCTCCTTCCACCGCCGCCCGCAGCAGCGCAGGACGTCGACTCCTCCCGCACCGGCACTCGCACCCCCGCCGCGACGGCGGCGACGCTGGCTGGTTGTGGGGCGGGTCGTCGGCATGCTCGCGCCGGTGGCCGCCTGCGTGGCCGCCGTGGTGATCGTGCTGCTGGGGTCGGACACGACGGACTCGGGAACGGTCAACACCCACCGTGCCGAGGTGGGTGAACCCGCCCTCGTCTCGGTGGCTGGCGACACACATGAGGACGTCGCCAGCGAGGACCTGGCCGATCTTCGCCGCGGAAAGGACGACGTCAACCGGCTGACGAGCACACGGTTCCCCGAGCTCGGGCCGGTGTACATGGCCTGCTCCTTCCATGACGTCCGGTCAAGCGGCCGATGGATCGGCTGAGCGCTCGTCGGGGAAGGCGTCACCGTCTCGCAGGACACCCTGGGTGACGAGGACGTCGTGGTCGCCGAGGGGGACGGGGAGTACTACGTGGCCTGGTTCCACGACGGCACCGTCTCGTTGGCCTGGGGACCCGATCGGGTCGAGGTGATGGGCTTCGCCGAGGCCTACCTCGAGGTCGTCAACGAGTAGCCCTCCCCCGTGGTGGTGACGATGTGGCTGCCAGGGCGACCACATCGTCACCAC
>JALOLN010000066.1 GCA_025455945.1 Actinomycetes bacterium | reverse complement strand
AGCTTCGCGCAGCGCTCGAGCAGCCGCGAGTGCAGGTAGAAGACGTCACCGGGGTAGGCCTCGCGGCCCGGCGGGCGGCGCAGCAGCAGGGAGACGGCCCGGTAGGCCTCGGCCTGCTTCGACAGGTCGTCGAAGATGATCAGCACGTGCTGGCCCTGGTACATCCAGTGCTGCCCGATCGCGGACCCCGTGTACGGCGCGAGGTACTTGAAGCCGGCCGGGTCGGAGGCCGGGGCGGCCACGATCGTCGTGTACTGCATGGCCCCGGCCTCCTCGAGCGCGCCCTTCACGCCCGCGATGGTGGAGCCCTTCTGGCCGATGGCCACGTAGATGCACTTCACCTGCCGCGCCGGGTCACCCGAGGCCCAGTTCTCGCGCTGGTTGATGATCGTGTCGATGGCGACGGCGGTCTTGCCGGTCTGCCGGTCGCCGATGATGAGCTGCCGCTGACCGCGACCGATCGCGGTCATGGCGTCGATCGCCTTGATGCCGGTCTGCATCGGCTCCTTCACCGGCTGGCGCTGCACCACGCTGGGTGCCTGCAGCTCCAGCGCCCGGCGCGCCTCGGCGGCGATCTCCCCGAGCCCGTCGATCGGGGTGCCCAGCGGGTCGACGACCCGGCCGAGGTAGCCGTCACCCACGGGGACCGAGAGGATCTCCCCGGTGCGGCGCACCGGCTGGCCCTCCTCGATGCGCGAGCCGTCGCCGAGCAGCACGACCCCGATCTCGCGGACGTCGAGGTTCAGCGCCAGGCCGAGCAGACCGCCCTCGAACTCCAGCAGCTCGCTCGTCATGGCCGAGTGGAGGCCCTCCACCCGTGCGATGCCGTCGCCGGTCTCGACGACGCGGCCGACCTCCTCGCGGGCGGTCTTGGGCGCGTACGACGCGACGTTCCGCTCGATCGCGTCCCGGATCTCCTCCGGCCGGATCGTCAGCTCCGTCATGGGGCCCCTGCTCTTTCTCGTCGTCGCCCGCGGGCGGGCTTCTCGTCGTGTTCGGGTGTGCGGTGAGCCGTCCGGTCAGCCGACCAGCCGGCGGACTTGCTCGAGTCGGTGCGCGATGGTGCCGTCGATGACCTCGTCGCCGACGTCGATCCGGACGCCACCGACCACGGCGGGGTCGAGGACGACGTGCAGGTCGACGTTCTGGGCGTAGATGCGCGCCAGCGCCGCGGTCAGACGCGTCCGCTGGTCGTCGTCGAGCGGCCGGGCGACGGTGGCCACGGCCACCAGCCGCTCGCGCCGGATCGCGGCGAGGGAGACCAGCTCCTCCACCGCGGCCTCGACCTTGCGGCCCCGCGGGTCGGCGACCACGTGGCGCACGGCGTCGAGGGTCTCCGGCTCGGCCCTCCCGGCGAGCAGCTGCTGGACCACGGCGACCTTGCGCTCGGCGGGGACCGCCGGGTCGGACAGGGTCAGCTGGAGGTCGGGCGAGGCGTCGTAGGCGCGGCCGAAGGCGAACAGCTCGTTCTCGACGGTGTCGAGGCGGCCCTCGCGCTCGGCGGTGACGAAGGCCGCCTCCGAGCCGAGCAGCTCCACCGCGTCGACCATGTCCCGGGCCGACGACCACCGTTGGCTCACGACGTCGACGACGAGCCCGACCGCGAGGTCGCTCACCTTGCCCGAGAGCAGCCGGGAGACGATCCCGGTGCGGACGGCCAGCGGGCTGCCACCGTCCGACAGCGTGTTGCGCAGCTGCGTCTCCCGGCCCAGGAGCGTGGCGACCGCGCGCAGCTCGTCGGGCAGGTCGGTGAAGCCCGGCGCGTCGGCGAGCTCGTCGAGCCGGGCCCGTACCGTGGCGAGCGACTCGCGGCTGGCACCGATCATCAGGCGCGCCCCTCGGCGGCCGCGGGGGCCGCCTCCAGCTCGGCGATGAACCGGTCGACGACCGCCTTCGCGCGGGCGTCGTCGGCGAGCGACTCACCCACGATCTTGCCGGCCAGCTCGAAGGAGAGCTGGCCCACCTCGCGGGAGAGCGCCGACTTGGCCTGGGAGGTCTCGGCGGCGATCTGGGCCTGGGCCCGTTCGGCCACGCCCACGGCCGCCTGCTGGGCCTCGCCACGGGCGGAGTCGACGATCGCCACCCGTTCCGCCTGGGCGGCGGTGCGGATGTCGGCTGCCTCGAGGTGTGCCGCGGCCAGCTTCTCCCGGTACTCGGCGAGCACCTGCTGCGCCTCGGCCTGCGCCTGCTCGGCCCGCGCCAGGCCGCCCTCGATCTTGTCGGTGCGCTCCGCGAGCGTCTTCTTGATGGACGGCAGCGCCACCTTGGCCAGCAGGCCGAAGACGATGAGGAACGCGAGGATCCCGATGATCAGCTCGTCGAGGGGCACGGCGAGGACGTTGGGGCCCTCGGACTCCTCAGCGGCCGCGAACAGGTAGCTCATGGGTGTCCTTGGTCGATGCGTCGGTCAGGACGGGGTGCTCACGTGCCGAACACGAACGGCACGACGAAGCCGATCAGCGCCAGCGCCTCGGCCAGGGCGAAGCCCAGGATCATGTTCTGGCGGATGACGCCGTAGGCCTCCGGCTGCCGCGCGATGGCCTGGACGCCCTGGCCGAAGATGATGCCGATGCCGATGCCCGGGCCGATGGCCGACAGGCCGTAGCCGATCGAGCCGATGCTGCCGGTGACCTCGGCGAGGAGGTTGATCATGTCGCTTCCTTCGGGGTCGGCCCGGTGGGCGGTCCACCGGGTCAGGTCTCAGTGTCCGTGGACGGCGTCGTTGAGGTAGACAGCGGCGAGCATGGTGAAGACGTAGGCCTGCAGGAACTGGATCAGCACCTCGAAGGCAGTCATCCCCACCGCGACGACGAACGACGCGGTGGACCCGATGATGCCCAGGACGCTTGCGCTCAGCAGGTAGAACGCCCCGACGCTGAACGTCGCGATGAGCAGGTGCCCGGCGAACATGTTGGCGAAGAGACGGACGCAGTGCGTGAACGGCCGCACGAGGAAGTTCGAGACGAACTCGATGGGTATCAGCAGGACGTACATCGCCTTGGGCACGTCCGGCGGCATCGTCATCGCCTTGAAGAAGCCGCCGACGCCCTGCCGCTTGATGCCCAACGGCACCCAGGTGAAGTAGATGACCAGCGCGAAGGCCACCGGGATCGCGAAGGTCGCCGTCACCGGGATCTGGGCGAACGGCAGGATCCCGAGGAAGTTCAGCGGCCAGACGAGGAAGAACGCGGTGAACAGCAGCGGTACGAACCGGTCGCCGGCCTTGCCGATCGTGTCCCGGGCGATCCCGTCCCGGATGAACAGGTAGCCCATCTCGCCGACGTTCTGGGCGCCCCGCGGCACCAGCGCCGGGCGTCGGAAGGCGTACCAGAAGAAGCCGACCACGGCGGCACCGACCAGGACCAGCAGGATGATCTGCTTGGTGATGTTGAACTCGATGCCGAGGATCGTGAACGTCCACACCGGGTCGAAGAAGAAGATGTCGGCGCCCGGTGCCGGGAAGCCGCAGCCGCTGCCGAGGTGGCACTCCGGGTCGAACGACGGGACGGCGAGGTCAACGGCCACAGTGCTCGGGACCCTCCCTCAGCGGTTCCGGCCCTCGGGCGACGACGACCGGTCCAGTCGGACGAAAACGAGGTAGAGCGCGATCGCGGCCCCGAGGATCACTCCCACCGGCAGGAAGATCGCGTCGAACCCCAACCAGCGGTCGAGCACCCAGCCGAGCCCGCCGTAGATGAGGATCCCGGCGAGGACCTTGCTGGACATCGACCACGCGAGGTCGGACATGGTCCGATCCCCGTCGGGGATGTCACCGTCGCCGTCCCGCGCGATCGGAACCCTACCAGGGACGATGCGCCCCTCATGACGAGGGGTCGGGGGCAGGTCGGCGGGCCGTCGCGACCGGTTGAGGCGGTCCTCGAAGGAGTCCACGGCTCAGCCCCCCGGGGAGTTGTCCGGGTCGACGTAGAGCATCTTGAGCCGGCTGAACGCCCGCACCTCGAACGCCGTCCAGACCAGCGTGCAGGCGATGATCGTCAGGCCGAACGTCTTGGTGTCGAAGGCGGTCGTGTCCTGGAAGGCCACGATGAGCCCGAACAGCACCCCGATCTTCACCAGGTAGGTGAGGATCGCCGCGTTCATCGCGGCATAGGGGGAGACCCGGGAGGCCCGGCTCACCGCGACGAGGCTGACCGTGAAGAACACCACGACGACGAGGGTGCC
The DNA here is from genome assembly GCA_025455945.1 of Actinomycetes bacterium. Taxonomy (GTDB): domain Bacteria; phylum Actinomycetota; class Actinomycetes; order Prado026; family Prado026; genus Prado026. The sequence goes on along the minus strand of JALOLN010000066.1, from coordinate 7,228 downwards.
GAGCAGCGCGCCGAGGGCGCCCTTGGCTCCGACGACGACACCGGCAACGAGCACCGCCAGGAGGCCGACCACCGCCGTCGGGAGCAGGGCCCCGCGCAGGATCGCCGCATCGTGCTCGTGCATGGCGCCCAGGCTACCGGGGCACCTGGGACCGTGACCGCGGCCAGCGGACGAGGACCACCAGGCCGCCCAGTCCCAGGGCCACGCCGAGGGCAGCCACGGGCAGCGGCAGCACCGCCACCGCAACCGCGCCGTAGGCGAGCAGGGCCGTCCACCCGTACATGATCAGCACTGCTCGCCGCTGAGAGTGCCCGATCTCGAGCAGCCGGTGGTGCAGGTGCTGCTTGTCGGCGGCGAACAGCGAACGGCCGGCCCGGGCGCGGCGGACGACCGCCAGCGACAGGTCGAGGAACGGCACAGCCAGGACGGCGAACGGCAGCAGCGTGGGCAGCAGGGCCGGGAAGATGTCGATGCCGCTGAACGAGGTGTAGTCGACCCGGCCGGTGAGGGTGATCGACGCGGCGGCGAGCAGCAGCCCGATGAGCATCGACCCGGCGTCCCCCATGAACACCCGGGCCGGGTGGAAGTTGTGCGCGAGGAAGCCGGCGCACACCCCCACCAGCGCCGCCGAGAGCAGCGACGGGGTCAGCGCCCGCTCCAGGGAGTTCTGCACAGACAGCTGGTAGGAGAACACGAAGAAGGCGCTGGCCGCGATGCCCACGATCCCCGCGGCCAGGCCGTCCAGCCCGTCCACGAAGTTGACCGCGTTGACGGTCGCCACGACGACCACGACGGTGACCAGCGTCGCGGTCGTGGAGTCCAGGACGACGGTCTGGCCCGGCCATGGCAGCCAGAAGAGCTGGATCCCCTGCAGCGCCATGAGGCCGCCGGCCAGGGTCTGCCCGGCCAGCTTGGTGATCGCGTCGAGTCCCCACACGTCGTCGACGACGCCGATGAGGCAGATCACCGAGGCGGCGGTGAGCACGGCGGTCACGTCGTCGGTCTCGAACACCCGGGAGAGCAGCGGCAGCCCGCTGGCGACGGTCACGGCGCCGAGCAGCCCGAGCAGCATGCCCACGCCCCCGAGCCGAGGGATCGGGGTGTCGTGGACGTCGCGGTCACGGACCTCGGCGAGCGCCCCCACCCGGATCGCCACGGCACGCACGCCGCCGGTGGTCAAGAAGGTGACCGCCGCCGCGACGAGGAGAGTGAGCAGGTACTCGCGCACCCGCGGCCGCGCTAGGCGCGGGGGTAGGCCGGGTGCCGGCCGACCAGTGCCGCGACCTCGGCGGCCACCTCCGCCGCCGCGGAGCCGTCGCTGTCCCGCACCGCTCGGGCGATGAGCCCGGCGACCTCCTTCATGTCGCTGTCGACCATGCCCTGGGTCGTGACGGCCGGCGTCCCGACCCTGATGCCGGACCCGACGGCGGGCGGCTGGGGGTCGTAGGGGATCGCGTTCTTGTTGAGCGTGATCCGCCCGGCGTCGCAGCGGGTCTCCGCTTGCGCCCCCGTCACGCCAACGCCCTGCAGGTCGATCAGCGCGAGGTGGGTGTCCGTGCCCCCCGAGACGGGGCGCATCCCCTCCGCGGCCAGCCCCTCGGCGAGCGCCTGGGCGTTGCGCACCACCTGGTGGGCGTAGTCGCGGTACTCCGGGGCCGCGGCCTCCCTGAGCGCCACGGCCTTCGCGGCGACCGCGTGCATCAACGGGCCGCCTTGCATCATCGGGAACACGGCCTTGTCGATGGCGCTGGCGTGCTCGGCCCGCGCCAGGATCATGCCGCCGCGCGGTCCGCGCAGCACCTTGTGCGTCGTGAACGTCACGACGTCGGCGTGCGGCACCGGGCTCGGGATCGCGCCCCCGGCGACGAGGCCGATGAAGTGCGCGGCGTCCACCATGAGGATCGCGCCGACCTCGTCGGCGACGGACCGGAAGGCGGCGAAGTCGATGAGCCGCGGGTAGGCCGTCGCACCGCAGATGATCATCTTCGGCCGGTGGGCCAGAGCGAGGTCACGGACCTGGTCGTAGTCGATGAGCTCGGTGTCCCGCCGGACGCCGTAGGACACGACGTCGAACCACTTGCCGGAGAAGTTGACCTTCGAGCCGTGGGTCAGGTGGCCGCCGTGCGGCAGGCTCATCGCGAGCACCGTCTCCCCCGGCCGGACGAAGGCGCCGTACGCCGCGATGTTCGCGCTCGCCCCGGAGTGCGGCTGGAGGTTCGCGTGGTCTGCGCCGAAGAGCGCCTTCGCCCGCTCGATGCCGATGAGCTCGGCCCGGTCGACCTCGGCGCACCCGCCGTAGTAGCGGCGTCCCGGGTAGCCCTCGGCGTACTTGTTGCTCAGCGTCGACCCGAGCGCGGCGAGCACCGCCGGGGAGGTGAAGTTCTCGCTGGCGATCAGCTGGAGGCCACCGCGCAGGCGCGCCAGCTCGGCGAGCACGACGTCAGCGATCTCGGGGTCCTCGTGCTGCAGCTGGGTGAAGTCGGGGCCCCAGAACGGCACGTCGGTCATGGCGGTTCCTCTCCGTGGGAGGTCGCCGCAGTCTACGACCCGGCGGCCACCCGCTCGACGATGACGTCGACGGCGGCGCGGATCTCGGCGGCGGTGCGCCGGTAGACGTCCAGGGGCTGGCCGTAGGGGTCGGCGATGTCGTCGGCGTGCCGGTGCGGCGGCCGGTGCACCGCCCGCCGCGCGTCGGCCAGCGCCGCGAGGGCGGCCAGCCGCTGCGCCGCGCCGCCGGTGGGCAGGGCGTCCGCGGGCAGGTCGCGGACCAGCCGGGCCAGCTCCTTGAGCGTGAAGGTGCGGCGCAGCGCGGCGGGGTGCAGCCGCAGCACGTGGCCACGGTGCTCCACGGTGGCGGTGAGCACCAGCCCGGCCTCCGCCACGGCCGCCTCGCGCAGCCAGGTCGCCTGGAAGCCGGCGGGGTCGTAGCCGAGCTCGCGCAGCACCTCGGCCGCCGGGCCGTGCATCGGGCGGCCCTCGTGCCCGCCGTAGGTGCCGGCACCGCGGACCTCGAGCTCGTCCGCCGGTGCACCGAGCCGACGGGACAGCTCCGCGGTCATGATGCGCTCCGCCATCGGCGAGCGGCAGATGTTGCCGGTGCACACGTGCAGGACGACGAAGGCCGCCATCACGCCGGCCCCGCCAGGTCGGGGACCACCGTGCGCAGCGTCTCTGCGTCGATGGCGCCCACCCGCAGCAGTTGCGCCTGCGGGCCGGTCAGGTCGACGATCGACGACGGCACGGGGGCCGCCGTCGGCCCGGCGTCCAGGTACACGGACACCGCCTCCCCCAGCTGCGCCACCGCCTCGTCGCAAGTGGTGGCCGGCGGCTCGCCAGTCCGGTTGGCGCTGGACACGGCCATCGGCCCGACCGCGCGCAGCAGCTCGATGGCGAGGGGGTGCAGCGGCATCCGGACCGCGACGGTCCCCCTGCTGTCGCCGAGGTCCCAGGCCAGTGACGCCGCCTGCCGGACGACGAGCGTCAGCGGTCCCGGCCAGAAGGCGTCGACCAGCCGCTCGGCGTCGGTCCCCAGGGCGCCGGTGAGCCCGGCCAGCGTCCGCACCGACCCCACGAGCACGGGGACGGGCATGTCGCGTCCCCGGCCCTTGGCGTAGAGCAGGGCCTCCACCCCCTCGGCGGAGAAGGCGTCGCAGCCCAGGCCGTACACGGTGTCCGTCGGCAGCACGACGAGCTCGCCGCGCCGGGCCGCCTGTGCCGCCAGCTCCAGTCCCCGGGCCCGCTCGGCGGGGTCGGCGCAGTCGACGCGCCTCATGACGCCGGCTCCCGCCGGGCGGTGGCGAACCGGTCCCGGCCGCTGAGGTCGGTCCGGTCGGTGATCTCCGCCCAGCCCCCCTGGGCGGCCAGCAGGGCCGGGACGGCGACGCCCTGGACGTCGGCGTGCTCGACGACGAGCCAGCCGCCCGGCCGGAGCAGCCGGGCCGCGGTGCGGGCCACGGCGCGCACCACGTCCAGGCCGTCCGGGCCTCGACCCCACAGCGCGAGCGCGGGGTCGTGCGCCCGGACCTCCGGGTCGCGGATCGACGATCCCGGGGGGACGTACGGCGGGTTGGCCACGACGACGTCGACGGTGCCGTCGAGGTCGGGCAGCGCATCGGCGACGTCCGCCTCGTGCAGGGCCACCCCGCTGCCCGCCAGGTTGCGCCGGGCCCAGGCGACGGCGTCCGGGGAGACCTCCACGGCGTGCACGACGGCGGTCGGCACCTCGTCGGCGACCGCGAGCGCGATCGCCCCCGAGCCGGCGCACAGGTCCACGACGAGCGGCCGGCGGCCGGTGGCGGCCACGTCGCAGGCCCGGTCCACGGCCCAGCCCGCCACGACCTCCGTCTCCGGCCGAGGAACGAAGACCCCCGGGCCGACGGCCACCTCGACGTAGCGGAACGCGGCCCACCCGGTGATGTGCTGCAGGGGCTCCCGCCCAGCCCGGCGCTCCACCAGGGCGGAGAAGTCCGCGGCGGCGCCCGGTGACAGATCCTGCAGCGCGGGCAGCCGGCCCCGCTCGACCCCGAGGAGGTGGGCGGCGAGCACCTCGGCGTCGTGCCGCGGGGAGGGCACACCGGCCGCGGACAGCCGTTCGGCCGCCTCGGCCAGCGCCGCACGCAGGGCCGTCACGCCGGCCCCTCCCCTGCCAGCCGAGCGGCCAGGTCGGCGTCCACCGCGGACTGCACGACCGCGTCGAGGTCGCCGTCGAGGACCTGGTCGAGGTTGTGGGACTTGTAGCCGGTCCGGTGGTCGGAGACCCGGTTCTCCGGGAAGTTGTAGGTGCGGATGCGCTCCGAGCGGTCGACGGTCCGGACCTGGGACCGGCGCGCGTCGGACGCCGCGGCGTCGGCGGCGTCCTGCGCGGCCGCCAGCAGGCGGGCCCGCAGGATGCGCAGCGCCGACTCCTTGTTCTGCAGCTGGGACTTCTCGTTCTGGCAGGAGACGACGATGCCCGTGGGCAGGTGGGTGATGCGGACGGCGGAGTCGGTGGTGTTGACGCTCTGGCCGCCCGGTCCGCTGCTGCGGAAGACGTCGATCCGCAGGTCCGCGGGGTCGATGCTGACCTCGACCTCCTCGGCCTCCGGGAGCACGAGCACCCCGGCCGCGGAGGTGTGGATCCGCCCCTGCGACTCGGTGACGGGCACCCGCTGCACCCGGTGCACCCCGCCCTCGTACTTCAGCCGGGCGTAGGGGGCCGCACCCGGCTCGGGCGCCCCCCTGCCCTTGATCGCGACGGCGACGTCCTTGAAGCCGCCGAGCGCGGGCTCCTGGGCGTCGATGACCTCGGCCCGCCAGCCCCGGCGCTCGGCGTACCGCAGGTACATGCGCAGCAGGTCGCCGGCGAACAGCGCGGACTCGTCCCCGCCCTCGCCGGCCTTGATCTCGAGGATGACGTCGCGGTCGTCGTCCGGGTCCCGCGGGACCAGGAGCTGAGTCAGGTGCTCGGTCAGCTCCGCCAGCTGGCCCTCGAGCTCCACGGCCTCGGCCCGGAACTCGGCGTCGTCCGCGCCGAGCTCCTGAGCAGCGGCCAGGTCGTCCCGCACCCGCTGCCAGGCCCGGTAGGCCGCCACGATCTGCCGGTCGGCCTGCTCCTCGACGAGGGTCTGGACCTGCTCGAACACCCCGCACCCTCTCCCGTGCTCACCTGCCGGGCATGCGGACGGCGCCGCCCCACCTCGGGACGGCGCCGTCGCCGCGCTACTTCTTCTTGCCGAACCGCTGCTCGAACTTGGCCACCCGGCCGCCGGTGTCGAGGATCTTCTGCTTGCCCGTGTAGAAGGGGTGGCAGGCGGAGCACACGTCGGCGTGGATCACCCCGTTCTTGGCGGTGGACCGCGTCGTGAAGGTGTTCCCGCAGGTGCAGGTCACCGTCGTCTCGACGTACACGGGGTGGATGTCGGGCTTCACGGCTGTCTCCTTGGTCGACGGGGGCCCGGGTCGCCCGCTCGGGGGCGTGAACCGGGCCGACCCCTCAGTGTGCCAGCACCGGGCGGTCCCGCCCAAACGCCGTCCGGCGCCGGGCTGTTCCTCCGCCGGGCGCCCGTCAGTCGTCGCCGCCGGACATGGGCGTGGTCTTGGCGACCTGCAGGAGGAACTCGTAGTTGCTCTTGGTCTCCCGGAGCTTGCCGAGCAGCAGCTCCAGCGCCTGCTGGGAGTCCAGGGCGTGCAGCACCCGGCGCAGCTTCCAGACGATCTTGAGCTCGTCCGGGGAGAGCAGGATCTCCTCCTTGCGGGTGCCCGACGGGTTGACGTCGACCGCGGGGAAGACCCGCTTGTCCGCGAGCTTCCGGTCGAGCTTGAGCTCCATGTTCCCGGTGCCCTTGAACTCCTCGAAGATGACCTCGTCCATCTTCGAGCCGGTCTCCACCAGCGCGGTGGCCAGGATGGTCAGCGACCCGCCGTGCTCGATGTTGCGGGCGGACCCGAAGAACCGCTTGGGCGGGTACAGGGCGCTGGAGTCGACGCCGCCGGAGAGGATCCGGCCGGACGCCGGCGCGGCCAGGTTGTACGCACGACCCAGGCGGGTGATGGAGTCGAGCAGCACGACGACGTCGTTGCCCAGCTCGACGAGCCGCTTGGCCCGCTCGATCGCCAGCTCGGCGACCATCGTGTGGTCCTCGGCGGGCCGGTCGAAGGTCGAGGCGATGACCTCCCCCTTCACCGACCTCTGCATGTCGGTGACCTCCTCCGGCCGCTCGTCGACGAGCACGACCATGAGGTGCACCTCGGGGTTGTTCCGGGTGATCGCATTGGCGATGGACTGCAGGACCATGGTCTTGCCGGCCTTGGGCGGCGAGACGATGAGGCCGCGCTGACCCTTGCCGATCGGTGCGACGAGGTCGATGACCCGCGTGGTGAGGTTGCCGGGGTCGGTCTCCAGCCGCAGCCGGCTCTGCGGGTACAGCGGGGTCAGCTTGCCGAACTCGGGCCGCTCGCGGGCGGACTCGGGGTCGGTGCCGTTGACGGTGTCCAGCCGCACCAGCGCGTTGAACTTGTCGCGGCGCTCGCCGTCCCGGGGCTGGCGGACGACGCCGGTGACCGCGTCACCCTTGCGCAGGCCGTTCTTGCGGACCTGGGCCAACGAGACGTACACGTCGTTCGGCCCGGGCAGGTAGCCCGTGGTCCGGATGAAGGCGTAGCTGTCCAGGACGTCCAGGATCCCGGCCACCGGCAGCAGGACGTCGTCCTCGCCGATGACCGGCTCGGCCTCGCCGAAGCGGTCCCGGCC
>JALOLN010000255.1 GCA_025455945.1 Actinomycetes bacterium | reverse complement strand
CCCGCGCCGACCAGCGCGCCGAACGTCGCCGTCGCGACCACCTGGACGGCCGTCGTGCGGATCCCCGCGAAGGTGAGCGGGAAGGCCAGCGGCACCTCGACCCGCACCAGCAGCTGGCCGCCGGTCATGCCCATCCCGCGGGCCGCGTCCTTGACGTCCGGCTCGACCTGGCGCATCGCGACGTAGCTGTTGACCAGCAGCGGCGGGACGGCGAACACGGCCAGCCCGAGGACGACCGCCGTCGCGCCCACCCCGACCGGGTCCCACAGCGCGAACGTCACGATGACGGCGTACGTCGGCACCGCACGGCCGACGTTGCCGATGCTGCTGACGACTCCGCCGCCACGGCCGGTGTGCCCGACCCAGGCCGCCAGCGGCAGGGCCAGGGCGCCCGCCAGCAGCATGGCCCACGCCGAGATGACGAGGTGCTCGGTGAGCCGGTTGGGGATGCCGTTCTGGCCCGACCAGTTCGCCGGGTCGGTCAGCCAGGCCCAGACGGCGCTCACGCGTCCGCACCCGCCCGCCGCCGCGCCCACGGGGTGAGCCGACGCTGCAGCAGGAGCAGCAGCCCGTCGGCCACCAGCGCCAGCGCGACGCAGGCCAGCGACGCCGTGACCACCTCGGCCCGGCCGGTCGACCGGCTGAAGCCCTCGAGGATGAGGTTGCCGAACCCGCCGTAGCCCACGTAGGCACCGACGGTGAGGAGTCCGATCGTCGACACGGTGGCCACCCGCACGCCGGCGAGGACCGCGGGGAGGGCCAGCGGCAGCTCGACCCGCCACAGCAGCCGGCGGGCGGAGAAGCCCATCCCCCGGGCGGCGTCGGTGACCTCCGGCGGGACGCCGTCCAGCCCGACGACGACGTTGCGCACGAGGACCAGCAGGGCGTAGATGGCCAGCGCGACCACGACGGTGGCCGGGGAGAGGCCGAACACCGGCCACAGCGCACCGATCAGCGCGAGGGAGGGGATGGTGTACAGGATCCCCGCAGCCGCGAGGATGGGACCCTCGGTCCGTCGGAACCGGCGGGCGACCAGCGCGAGAGGGAACGCGATGACCAGCGCCAGCGCCACCGCTGCCAGCGTGATCGTCACGTGCTGCCGGCCCGCCTCGGCCAGGTCGTCGAGGTTGCGGGAGAGCCAGTCCCACGAGAACCAGGGGTTGGGGGGGCCCACAGGTGGACGCTACCGCTGACCCGATGCTGCGGCTCGACGCCGTCAGCAAGCGGTACGCCGACGGCACCGTCGCCGTCCACGACCTCACCCTGGACGTCGCCCGGGGCGAGGTGTGCGTGCTCGTGGGGCCGTCCGGCTGCGGCAAGACGACGACGATGCGCATGGTGAACCGGCTCATCGAGCCGACATCGGGGCGGATCGTCCTCGACGGCCGCGACGTCACCCATGTCGACCCGGTCGCGCTGCGTCGCGGGATCGGCTACGTCATCCAGCAGGTCGGGCTGTTCCCGCACCAGACGATCGAGGCCAACGTGGCCACCGTTCCCGCGCTGCTCGGCTGGGACCGGGCGCGGGCCCGGGCCCGGGTCCGCGAGCTGCTCGAGCTGGTCGGGCTGGACCCCGAGGTCTACGCCCGGCGCTACCCCCACGAGCTCTCCGGCGGGCAGCGCCAGCGGGTCGGCGTGGCCCGGGCCCTCGCTGCCGACCCGCCGGTCCTGCTCATGGACGAGCCCTTCGGGGCGGTCGACCCCATCGCGCGCGACCGGCTGCAGGCGGAGTTCCTGCGGCTGCAGGCGGCGGTCCGCAAGACGGTCGTCTTCGTGACCCACGACATCGAGGAGGCGGTGCGGCTCGGCGACCGCATCGCGGTTCTCAGACAGGGCGGCTACCTCGAGCAGTACGCCCCGCCGCGGGTCCTGCTCGGTGCCCCCGCCACCGCGTTCGTGGCCGACTTCGTCGGCTCCGACCGCGGCCTCAAACGGCTGGCCGTCACCCCGATCCGGGTAGCCGACCTGGAGCAGCCGCCCGTAGTCCCGGCGTCCGCGACGGCCGGCGAGGCCGGTGCCGCGCTGGACGCCGCCGGTGCGGACTGGGCCATGGTCGTGGACGCGGCGGGTGCGCCGGTCGGCTGGCTGACCCGGCCGGGGCTGGTCCCCCAGCCGGCGCCCGACCCCGTCCCGGTGACCGCCTCGCTCAAGACCGCCTTCAGCCGCCTGCTGCAGGCCGACACCGGGTGGGTCGCCGTGGTCGACGGCGCCAGCTACCTCGGCGTCCTCACCCCCGCCACCGTGCACGAGGCGCTGCGCCGGTCGGTGGCCGCCGAGACGCCCCCGGGCTCAGCCCCCTGACGGCGCGGCGGCCCGGCCGTCCTGCTGGCCCTCCTCCGGAGGGATGCGGCACACCCGCTCGAGGACCAGGCCGGCGACCGTGAGCAGCAGCGCCCCGAGGATGCACGCACCGGCGGCCAGGGCCAGGCCGCGGCGGTAGCCCGTCTCGAGGTCGGGCACGACGACGAGCAGGTATCCCGCGTAGAGCCCCACCAGCGCCGCCCCGGCCCGGGACGATGCCAGCGCGAGAGCCGCGAACCGGGCGGCCACCAGCGGGTCCACCGGACGGTAGCCGGGCTTGCGCCGCAGCCGGGGCCGCAGGAAGGCGGCGGCGGCCAGGACCGTGGCACCGAAGACGGCGAGGACGACCGCGGCGCTCCAGGGCACCTGGGGCAGCGCGCCCGAGCGCAGCGTCCACACGCGCAGCAGCGACCACGACACCGCGCCGGTCACCACCGCGATGCCGGCGAGCAGCCGCAGCCGGGTCCGGGTCACGGCACCCGACCGGGTGGGAGGGTGAGGACGACGTCGGCGCGGCGCCGGACACCGCTGCGGTCGACCGCCGCCGCGAGGTCCGCCACCCGGCCGCGCCCCGGGACGGTGCAGCCGGGGTCCACGTCCGCCCACGGGACCAGGACGAAGGCCCGCTCGTGGGCCCGGGGGTGCGGCAGGGTCAGCTCCGCGTCGGCGGACACCTCGTCACCCACGGCCAGCACGTCGACGTCGAGGGTGCGCGGGCCCCAGCGCCGGTCGCGGACCCGCCCGTGCGCGGCCTCCGCCTCCGCGGCCAGCGCCAGCAGCGTCCGAGCCGCCAGCGCGGTCTCGACGACGATGACGGCGTTGAGGTAGGCGGGCTGGCCGGCCGGTCCGCCCACGGCGTCGGTCTCGTACACCGGCGACACCCCGACCGCGCGCACCCCCGGGGCGCCGGCCAGCCGGGTCACCGCGGCCTGCAGGGTGGCCGCCCGGTCCCCGAGGTTCGCCCCGAGGGCCAGCGCCGCCCGTCGC
>JALOLN010000254.1 GCA_025455945.1 Actinomycetes bacterium | reverse complement strand
GCGATCGCCCCGGCGAGGGCGCGCGGCTCGGCCGGCAGCGGGTCCCAGCCGTCCGGGTCGATCCGCACCCGCCCCGACCACGAGGCGGCCCGGCGCAGCGCCGGCCTCTCCACGACGTGGTGCACGACCCGCATGGACGTCGTCCCGCGGTAGAACCAGCGCGACGGGCTGCTCACTGAGACCACGGCGTCCACCCCGCCGTGCATCGCGGCGTGCCGGACGACGACCGAGCCGCCCATCGAGAACCCGACCGTGGCCACGACGGAGTACCCGAGCAGCCGGGCCCACCGGACGGCGGCGTCGAGGTCGAGCACCTCGAGGTCGCCGAGGGTGGACAGCCCGCCAGAGCGGCCGTGCCCGCGGAAGTCGAACGCGACGACGCCGCCGGACTCGGCCAGCACCCGGCCCACCCGGGCCAGCCCCGGCGACCGCCACGAGCCGGTGAACCCGTGCGCCACGACGTACGCCACGCCACCTGCCAGGGCCGGGGGGCGGTGGACGCGGTGGGGCCGGTGGACGGCGACGACGGGGACGCCGTCCACCGTCAGCAGGGTGCGCTGCTCGGCCCAGCCCAGGGAGCGGGCGGTGGTCCGGCGCGGCATGTGGGCTATCCTCCCAGGGGGATCCGGGCGACGTCGCCGACGGGTCCCGCGCTGTTTTCCGGCCCGGCGCGCGAGGAGGACGACGGTGAGCCAGCCGTGATCCGCCCGTGAGCCAGCTGCTGCTGCTGACCAATGCCCTGGCCCCCTCAGCGGAGGTGCTGCCCGCGCTCGGCCTGCTCATGCACCAGGTGCGGGTCATCCCGGCCGAGCCGTCGGCCCTGCTCGACGCCCCCGAGTGCGACGCCCTGCTCGTCGACGGCCGGCGCGACCTGCCGCAGGTCCGCAGCCTGTGCCGGCTCATCCGGACCACCGGCGTCGACGTCCCCGTGCTGCTCGTCCTGACCGAAGGCGGCCTGGTCGCGGCCAGCGCGGACTGGGGCGTGGACGACGTCCTGCTCGACAGCGCCGGACCCGCCGAGGTCGAGGCCCGGCTGCGCCTGGCCATCGGCCGGCTGGCCGCCCGACTGGGGCCGGCGGAGTCCAGCGACGAGATCCGCTCCGGCGACGTGCTCATCGACGAGTCGACGTACACCGCCAAGGTCCGCGGCCGGCTGCTCGACCTGACGTTCAAGGAGTTCGAGCTGCTGAAGTTCCTCGCCCAGCACCCGGGCCGGGTGTTCACCCGCGCCCAGCTGCTGCAGGAGGTCTGGGGCTACGACTACTACGGCGGCACCCGGACCGTCGACGTCCACGTCCGCCGGCTGCGCGCCAAGCTCGGCCCCGAGCACGACGCGGTCATCGGCACGGTGCGCAACGTCGGCTACCGGTTCGTCGTCCCGACCCAGACGGACGACGCCGAGCCCGCGACGGCGCCCCTCTCCTCGTGATCCAGCGCCCTCTCCTCGGGTCGCGAGGCCGCAGCTAGGCTCCGAGGGTGCAGCCACCGGTCACCGAGCGTGACGTCCGCGTCGAGGTGCTCGGCCGCCTCGACGCCGACGAGGTGGGCCGGATCGCCGTCCTCGTCGAGCGCGCCACCGAGGCCGACGGCGTCCGGCCGCTGTCCGAGCACGTCGCGCTGCACCTGCGCCACGGCGGGGACACCCCCGCGCGCAACGTCCTGCTCTACCTGCGTGCCGAGACCGCGGCCGAAGCCCCCGACCGGCTGGCCGGCTACGCCCACCTCGACGTCACCGACGCCGTCGAGGGCCCCAGCGCCGAGCTGGTCGTCGACCCCGCCCACCGCCGGCGCGGCATCGCCCGGCTGCTGCTGGCGCACGTGCGGGCGGAGTCCGCCGCCGCGTCGCCCGGCGGCCGGCTGCGCCTGTGGTCGCACGGCGGCCTGCCCGCGGCCGCGGCGATGGCCGAGGCGGAGGGGTTCCGCGGCGTCCGCGCCCTCGTCCAGCTGCGCCGGTCGCTGTTCGCCGTCCTGCCCGCGGCCGCCCTGCCGGCCGGGATCGACGTGCGGACCTTCCGGCCCGGCGCGGACGACGCCGCCTGGGTCGACCTCAACGCCGCGGCCTTCGCCGCGCACCCCGAGCAGGGCCGCTGGACGCTGGCCGACCTGCACCAGCGGATGGCCGAGCCGTGGTTCGACCCGCACGGGTTCTTCGTCGCCGAGCGGTCCGGCGTCCTCGTCGGGTTCCACTGGACCAAGGTGCACGGCGGCGACAGCACCGCCCACGTCCACGACCACCTCGGCCTGCACACCCACGACGCCCACGGCCACGAGCCGATCGGCGAGGTCTACGTCGTCGGCGTCGCCCCGGCCGAGCGCGGCCACGGCCTCGGCCGGGCGCTCACCCTCGTCGGCCTGCACCACCTGCGCTCGCTCGGGCTGCCCGAGGCCATGCTCTACGTGGACGCCGACAACACGGCGGCGATCAGCCTCTACGCCGGCCTGGGGTTCACGCCGTGGGACACCGACGTCATGTTCCGCGACGGGACGGTCCGCCCGCCGAGTTGATCACCTCCCCGCACCGCGTCGCTGCTCCTCGCACCGCAGACGGTGCGGGCCACGACACCAGCGGGCGAGGAGGTGATCGTTTCGGCGCGGGCAGAAGTCACCCGCTGTTCACCCGGGGGTGAGACCATGTCCGGATGACCGAGCACGCCGCCCTGGGCAGCCCCGGAGTGGCCGACGTCGCGGGGGATCCGGAGCAGGTCGCACCAGCACCGGCGGTGCCCCCCGTCGCGGCCCGGCTGCTGCCCGAGGAGCCACCCCCGGACCGGCCCCTGCCCAAGGACCGGTTCTCCGACCGCGAGCTGTCCTGGCTGGCGTTCAACCAGCGGGTGCTCGAGCTCGCCGAGGACCCCACGGTCCCGCTGCTCGAGCGGGCCAAGTTCCTCGCCATCTTCGCCAGCAACCTCGACGAGTTCTACATGGTCCGCGTCGCCGGGCTGAAGCGGCGCATCGCCACCGGCATCGCCGTCAAGGCGGCCAGCGGCCTGCTCCCCCGCGAGGTGCACGAGGCGATCCTGCGGGGCAGCCGCGAGCTCATGGTCCGCCAGGCGGCGGTGTTCACCGACGAGGTCCTCCCGGCGCTGGCCAAGGAAGGCATCGAGCTGCTCCGCTGGGACGAACTGACCCCGGTGGAGCGCGCCGACATCCACCGGCTGTTCCACGAGCGGATCTTCCCGGTGCTCACGCCGCTGGCGGTCGATCCGGCGCACCCCTTCCCGTACATCTCCGGGCTGTCGCTGAACCTCGCCGTCGTCGTCCGCAACCCGGTCACCGACAGCGAGCACTTCGCCCGGGTCAAGGTGCCGCCGATCCTGCCGCGGTTCCTCGCCGTCGGCGAGCAGCGGTTCGTCCCGCTCGAGGACGTCATCGCCTCCAACCTCGACCAGCTGTTCCCGGGCATGGAGGTCGTGCAGCACCACACCTTCCGGGTCACGCGCAACGAGGACGTCGAGGTCGAGGAGGACGACGCCGAGAACCTCCTGCAGGCCATGGAGCGTGAGCTCATGCGCCGCCGCTTCGGCCCGCCGGTGCGCCTGGAGGTCGAGGAGACCGTCGACCCGCACGTGCTCGACCTGCTGGTCCGCGAGCTCGCGATCAGCGACAGCGAGGTCTTCGCCCTGCCCGGACCGCTGGACCTCACCGGGCTGTGGGGCCTGATGGGCCTGGACCGCCCCGAGCTCAAGGACGCCCCCTTCCTGCCCCGGACCAACCGCGAGCTCGCCGAGGTCGAGTCCGCCACGTCGCCGGACATCCTCGCCGCCGTCCGCGACCACGACGTGCTGCTGCACCACCCGTACGACTCGTTCTCGACGTCGGTGCAGGCGTTCCTCGAGCAGGCGGCCGTCGACCCCAACGTGCTCGCGATCAAGCAGACGCTGTACCGCACCTCGGCCGACTCCCCCATCGACGCCGCGCTGATCGACGCCGCAGAGGCCGGCAAGCAGGTGCTCGTCCTGGTGGAGATCAAGGCCCGCTTCGACGAGGGGGCCAACATCAAGCGGGCCCGCAAGCTGGAAGAGGCCGGCTGCCACGTCGTCTACGGCCTGGTCGGGCTGAAGACGCACTGCAAGCTCAGCCTCGTCGTCCGGCAGGAGGGCGACGGCATCCGCCGCTACGCCCACATCGGCACCGGCAACTACCACCCGAAGACCGCCCGGCTGTACGAGGACCTCGGGCTGCTGACGGCGGACCAGCAGGTCGGCGAGGACGTCGCCAACCTCTTCAACGTGCTGTCCGGCTACTCGATGAACACCACCTACGCCCGGCTGCTGGTGGCCCCGCACTCGATCCGCAAGGGGCTCGTCGAGCGGATCGAGCGCGAGATCGAGAACCACCGCCTGGGCCGGCCCTCCGGCGTCCGGTTCAAGGTGAACTCGATCGTCGACGAGGCCACGATCGACGCGCTGTACCGCGCCGCGCAGGCCGGGGTGCCGGTCGACGTGTGGGTGCGGGGCATCTGCGCGATCCGGGCCGGCGTGCCCGGGCTGTCCGAGACCCTGCGGGTGCGCAGCATCCTCGGCCGGTTCCTCGAGCACTCCCGCATCTACTGGTTCGCCGCCGGCGGCAACCCGGAGGTGTGGATCGGCAGCGCCGACCTCATGCACCGCAACCTCGACCGCCGGGTCGAGGCGCTGGTGCGGCTGGCCAGCCCGCAGCACGTCGAGGAGCTCACCGCCCTGCTCGACCTCGGCCTGGCCGAGTCCACCGCCGCCTGGGAGCTGCTGCCGGACGGCCGCTGGGAGCGGCGCACCCACGG
>JALOLN010000253.1 GCA_025455945.1 Actinomycetes bacterium | reverse complement strand
AGCGTCGCCAGACGGAGCGGTCGTCGGTCGTCTCGGTCGTCTCGGTCGTCTCGTCCATCTCGTCTCCTCCTCGGTGAGCGGCTCTGTCGAGCCGGTGACTCGACGGTGCCGCCGCCGCCTGTGCCGGGGCTGTGGTGGACCTGACACCTGCCTACGGGTTGGATGGGGGCGTGGTGAACCGGGTCGCGTCGGTGGTGTTCTGGGCCTTCGTGGCCGTCAGCTCGGTCCTGCTCTTCCCCGTCGCCCTGGTGATCTGGGCGCTCACGGCACCGTTCGACCGACGGCGCGTGCTGCTGCACCGGTTCACCTGCTGGTGGGCGTCGCTGTACACCTGGCTGAACCCGCTCTGGCCGGTCACCGTCCGGGGCCGTGAGCGGATGGACTCCCGCACCACCTACGTGATGGTGGCCAACCACCTGTCGCTGCTGGACATCCTCGTGCTCTTCCGGCTGTTCCGGCACTTCACCTGGGTGTCCAAGATCGAGAACTTCAAGGTTCCGTTCATCGGCTGGAACATGTGGCTCAACGGCTACATCCCGCTGCGTCGCGGCGACCGCGACAGCATCGCGCGCATGATGGTTGCCTGCGAGCGCGCCATCGTCCGCGGCGAGTCGGTGATGATGTTCCCCGAGGGCACCCGCTCACGGACCGGCGAGCTGCAGGCGTTCAAGCCTGGGGCCTTCGACCTCGCGATCCGGACCGGCTCGCCGGTGCTGCCGATCCTCATCGAGGGCACGGCCGACGCCCTGCCCAAGCGCGGCTTCGTCCTGCGCGGCCGGCACCCGATCCGGATCACGGTGCTCGACCCGATCCCACCGTCGGACTTCGCCGGGCGGGACGCCCGGGCGCTGGCCGACGACGTGCACGGCGTCTTCGCTGCGCGGCTGGCCGCGGACGCCGAGCCGGCCGGCGCCTGACCCGCGGGGTGGCGGCTACCCGCCGGCCTTGCGGCGGAACTGCCGGCGACTGGCTGCCGGTCCGTGCGCCTCGTGGATGCGCGACCCGCTGCCCCCGTCGGGTCCACCCTCTGAGGTGGCGTGTCGGCCGTGCTTGCGGTCCAGGGCCTCCTTGAAGCGCCGCTTGGCCTCGTCGTCGGCCGGGTGCGGGTCCTGCTCGGCGTCGCTCATGGAGACCTCCCGTCGGGGCTGCCCCCAGCCTACGATGCCCGCCGGACCAGCGAGCTACGGCGCGGGCCGACCGGCGAGGACCCGGTCGATGGCGGCGTCCAGCCCGGCCGGCTCGTGGCCCAGCTCGGCGATCACCGCGCTGCGGACGACGGCCCGGAGCTCCGCTGCGGCCGGCGTCGCCGAGGGCCGCGGCGGGGTGGGGGCCGCCGGGCCGGGGGCCGGGCGGGCCCCCGTGCCGTCCCGCTCGACGGGGACGCCGAGGTCGCGGGCCCGCTGCGCCGCCTCGTGGGTGAGGACGTCCCGGGCCCCGACCCGGACCGGGCGACCGGCGGCTGCGGCGTCCTCGACGTCGGTGCGGGTGACGAACCGGCGCCGCGGCTGGTCGCCGCGGGAGGTGCGGTGCTCAGTCGCGCCCATCGACGCCCTCCAGTGCCGCCACGGCGGCATCGCGTGCGGTGACGATGTCGGCCTCGGTACCCGCCATCCACAGCCGACCGTAGACGCCGACCGATGCCACGTGCATGAGGTTGACCGCGGCAGCCTTCTCCGCCTCGTTGGCCGCGTAGTTGATGTACGCGGCGGGGGTGCACTCCAGGACGAGCATGGTCTGGCCGGCGACGAGCATCATCCCGCGGGTGAACCGGTTGAGCAGCTGGGACTGGTAGGGGCTGACGTTCGTCACGACCTGCAGGGACGCGATCTGCGGCCGCTTGCGGTCGGCGACGGACAGCCCGAGCTCGGTGAGCACCGCGGCGCCGGCCTGCAGCACCTCCGCCTGGGAGTCCGAGTGCAGCTCGAACATGCCGAACTGGCGCTCGACGATCTGGGCGCCGGGCCGGGCCCGGGTCGCCTTCACCGCGACGTCGACCACCCGGAAGACGTGGTTGCCCGGGGCCATCTCGACGTACAGCGCCGCCATCCCCTCCACGGGCAGGTCGCCCTGGGTCACGGTGCCCACGAACGAGGCGAACTGCGGCTGCATCCGGTCCAGGTAGCTGTAGGCCCGGAGCTCGAAGTCGTCGGCCACGGCGGTGCTCTCCTAGGTCGAGGGGAGGGGGACGGGACGGGGTGCCGCCGGCTGCCGCACGGGCGCACTGCGGGCGATGCCGAGGGGGGTGACGAACAGCGGGTTGACCGGGACGACGGCGTCCAGGCCGAGGGCCTGCGAGACGACGTCGGCGAAGCCGGGGAAGGCGGCGCTGCCGCCGACGAGGTAGACGCGGGGGACCGGCCACCCCCGGGTGTGCGTGGCGACGATCGAGGCGACCTTCTCCATCACCGGGCGGACGACGGGCAGCAGCCGGGTCTGCTCGGCGGGGTCCTTCTTCAGCCGCTCGGCCTGCTCGACGGGGATCCGCTGGGCGCCGGCGATGACCAGGGTGAGGTGGGTCCCCCCGGTGGCCTCGTCCGCGGTGTGCACGACCTCGCCGCCGCGGACCACGGCCACCCCGGTCGTCCCGCCTCCGACGTCCACGACGACGCCGTCACGCAGCCGCAGGACGGCGTTGGCCGCGGTCGGCTCGTCGACGAGGCCGGTGCAGTCCATCTCCGCGGCCTCGATGACGTGCCGGACGGCCCGCACCTCGGCGGGCGGGACCCCCGGCGGGAAGGCGCCGTGCGCAGCGGTCACCGCGACGCCGAGCCGGTCCTCGACGTCGGCCCTCAGTCGCCGGACCAGGTCGACGGCGCCGAGGAAGTCCACGACGACCCCGTCCCGGACGACGTCGCCGAGCTCGTACGCGGCGGCCAGTGGCCGGTCCGCGTCGTCGAGGGCGACGAGGACGGTGCACGCCGTCCCCAGGTCGAGGCCGACCTTCAGCGCGGTCGGCGGGTCGGGCAGCGGCGGCGCGGCGATGGCCCGGTCGACGGCGCGCATCGTGGCGTCGAGGTCGGCGCTCACGTCCCGGCGCTCCAGTCGGCCGGGTAGGTGACGTAGAGGAACTTCGCCCAGGACGGCGTCCCGAAGGTGATCGACGACCCCCTGGGCACGCCGATGACGTCCCCGGGCCGCCCGACCACCTGCTGGCCGCCGAGGGTGATGTGCAGCTCCCCCTCGAGGACGTACTCGACCTCGTCGTAGTCGAGCGTCCACGGGAAGCTGCCCTCGCGCAGGCTCATGACGCCCGCGGCCAGCGGCAGCCCCTGTGCGCTGCCCAGCACGTCGCGGACCCGGACGTCCATGGCCGGCT
>JALOLN010000252.1 GCA_025455945.1 Actinomycetes bacterium | reverse complement strand
GGTGCCCGGGGACCCGGGCGAGGTCGAAGGCGTCGACGGGGACGGTGACCGCGCCCAGGCGGGACAGCTCGCGGGCGACCGCGGCGAGCGTCACCTCCGGGTCGGGGCCGAGCCGCTCCAGGACGGCCCGCGCCGTGTCCGGGGCGGGCACGAACATCCGGCGCAGCGGCTTGGGCAGGGCGCGGACGAGCGCGGTGACCAGCTCCTGCCGCAGCCCGGGCACCGGGGCCACCAGCTCGTCGGCGCGCACCCGGTTGAGGACCGCCAGCGGGACGTCGACCGTCACGCCGTCGGCGGCCGTCCCCGGCTCGAAGCGGTAGGACAGCGGCAGCAGCACGTCGTCCTGCCGGGTCCGGTCGGGGTAGGCGGCCACGGTGGTGGGGGCCGGCTCGGCCACGCGCAGCAGCGACTCGGGGAACGTGAGCAGGTCGGGCGTCTCGCGGCGGGCCCGCTTCCACCAGCGGTCGAAGTGGGCCCCCGAGACGACGTCGGCGGGCACCCGGTCGGCGAAGAACGCCAGCAGCGTCTCGTCGTCGACGACGAGGTCCCGGCGACGCAGCCGGTCCTCGAGCTCGGCGGCCGCGGCGAGCCGGCGGGCGTTCTCGGCGACGAAGCCGTGCTGCGTGGCCCAGTCGCCCTCGACCAGCGCGTGCCGCAGGAACATCTCGTGCGCCGCCACCGGGTCGACCCGGGCATAGCCGACGGTGCGGCCGGACACCAGCGGGATGCCGTACAGGGTCACGGTCTCGTCGGCGACGACCTGCGCCCGGTCGGCGTCCCAGCGGGGCTCGCCGACGGCGCGGTGCACGAGGTGGGCGGCCAGCCGCTCCACCCAGGCGGGGTCGACCCGCATGACGGTCCGCGCCCGCAGCCGGTGCGTCTCGACGAGCTCGGCGGCGACGACCCAGCGGGGCGGCCGGCGGGCCAGCGGGGTGCCCGGCGCCAGCGTGAACCGGGTGCCCCGCGCCCCGAGGTAGTCGCGCCGCTCCGGGTCGTAGCGGCCCACGTGCGACAGCAGGCCGGCGAGCAGCGCACGGTGCACCTGGTCCCGGCCGGCGGGGGAGTCGTTCGTGGTCAGCCCCACCTCGCGGCAGATGGCGCGCAGCTGACCCCGCACGTCCTGCCACTCGCGGACCCGCTGGTGGGAGAGGAACTCCTGCCGGCACAGCCGCCGGAACTGGCTCGACGAGAGCACCCGCTGCTGCTCCCGCAGGTGCTCCCACAGCCGGAGGACCGCCACGGCGTCCGAGTCGGGGTCGGCGAAGCGGGCGTGCGCCTGGTCGGCGGCGGCCCGGCGGTCGTGCGGGCGCTCCCGGGGGTCCGGGACGGCGAGGAAGGCCACGACGACCAGCGCCTCCGCCAGGGCGCCCTCGGCGTCCGCGGCGACGAGGATCCGGCCGAGGCGGGGGTCCACGGGCAGCCGGGCCAGCAGCCGGCCCACGGGGGTGAGCCGGCGAGTGGCCCCCGACGGGGCGCCGGTGGGGACCTCGTCGATGGCGCCGAGCTCGTGCAGCAGCCGCAGGCCGTCGGCGACCCCCCGGCGGTCCGGGGGGTCGAGGAAGGGGAAGGACTCGAGGTCGCCGAGCCCGAGCGCGGCCATCTGCAGCAGGACCGCGGCCAGGTTGGTGCGCAGGATCTCGGGGTCGGTGAACGCCGGGCGGCTGAGGAGGTCCTCCTCGGCGTACAGCCGCAGGCAGACCCCGGGTGCGACCCGGCCGCACCGCCCCGCGCGCTGCTGCGCCGAGGCCTGCGAGACCGGCTCGATCGGCAGCCGCTGGACCTTGGTGCGGTGGCTGTACCGGGAGATCCGCACCGTCCCGGGGTCGACGACGTAGCGGACGCCGGGCACGGTCAGGGAGGTCTCGGCGACGTTGGTGGCCACGACGATGCGGCGGCCGGTGTGCGGCTCGAAGACCCGGTGCTGCTCGGCCAGCGGCAGCCGGGCGTACAGCGGGAGCACCTCGGTGCGCGGCAGGTCGAGCGCCCGCAGCGCGTCGGCGGTGTCGCGGATCTCCCGCTCCCCGCTGAGGAACACGAGGACGTCGCCGGCCGGCTCGGCGGCCAGCTCGTCGACCGCGGCGCAGATGGCCCCGACCTGGTCCGGCGCGACGCCGTCGGCGTCGGGCACCAGCGGCCGGTAGCGCACCTCGACGGGGTAGGCGCGCCCGCTCACCTCGACGACGGGGGCGCCGCCGAAGTGCGCGGCGAAGCGCCCGGGGTCGATGGTGGCCGAGGTGATGACGACCTTGAGGTCCGGCCGGCGGGGGAGCAGCCGGCGCAGGTAGCCGAGCAGGAAGTCCACGTTGAGGCTGCGCTCGTGCGCCTCGTCGATGATCACGGTGTCGTAGCGGAGCAGGTCACGGTCCCGCGGCAGCTCGGCCAGCAGGATGCCGTCGGTCATGAGCTTGACCAGCGTGGTGTCGCCGACCCGGTCGGTGAAGCGGACCGCATAGCCGACCGGTCCGCCGAGCGGGACCCCGAGCTCCTCGGCCACCCGCGCGGCGACGGTGCGCGCGGCGAGCCGGCGCGGCTGGGTGTGCCCGATCATCCCGCGCACGCCGCGGCCGAGCTCGAGGCAGATCTTGGGCAGCTGGGTGGTCTTCCCCGACCCGGTCTCGCCCGCGACGACGACGACCTGGTGGTCGCGGACGGCGGCGAGCAGGTCCGCCCGCCGCTGGGTCACCGGCAGGTCCGGGGGATAGGTCACGGGGGGCACGGCCGCCCGTCGGGCCGCGGCGCGGGCCTCAGCCGCCGCGAGGTCGCGCTCGAGGCCGGCCAGGGCGGCCGCACGCTCGTCGTCCGGCAGCCGGCCGGCCCGGGTCAGTCGGGCGCGCAGCCGGCGTTCGTCGCGCAGGCCGACCGCGCCCAGCCGCTCGCTCCGCACCCGGGCACGCTATCCCCGGCCGGCTGGATACTGCGGGGGTGACGGAGGGACGCTGGGTCACGGTCGACCCGGAACGGCTCGCCGGGTGGCTGGAGCGGTTCACCGGGCGGCACGGCGGCGTCGAGGTCACCGGCACGCCGGACGAGGTGCTGCTCCGTGGCGTCGACGGTGCCGAGGCCCGGTGCCGGGTGCCGTTCCCGCCGCTGCCAGCCCCGGGCGTCGACCCCTGCGCTGGCCTGGTGGCCCACGCCCTGGTGGTGCGGCGGGTGGGGGTGCTGCTGGTTCGGCTGGGCGGGCACGCGGTCGGCGTCTTCCGGGGGGCGGAGCTCGAGGCGTCGATGGTGGGGTCCCGCCCGGTGCACGGTCGGTCGGCCGCCGGCGGCTGGTCCCAGCAGCGCTTCGCCCGGCGGCGGGAGGGGCAGGTGCGGGTGGCCCAC
>JALOLN010000251.1 GCA_025455945.1 Actinomycetes bacterium | reverse complement strand
ACCCTCCACGAGGACCCCGGCTCCGATGGCCAGGGCCGTGGTGGCGAAATGTCCTGGGACGGGCAGGCCGACCGGGTCGCCAGCCGCCGGGAGCAGCAGCCGCAGGCCGGTCGCACCGCGGCCGGCCAGCCGGGCCAGCGCGACGGTGAGGGTCTCCGGTGGCGCGCCGGGGCCCCAGACGACCCGGTGCGGGTGGTCGTCGCGCGCCACCCGGTCCGCCGCCGCGTCGGGACTGACCGCGGCGAGCAGCACCGCGTTGCCCCAGGCGACCAGCCGCACGCACCGGGTACGGGCCGCCAGGGTGACGGACGACGACACAGCGGGCACCCCGCCAGCGTAGGTCGGCAGGGTGCCGTAGGTTCGACGCGTGGGTGCCGCCGCCGTCCTGGACCTGCGCGACGTCAGCGTCGTCCGAGGTGGGGCCACGCTGCTCGACCGGGTCTCCTGGGCGGTCGAGGAGGGTGAGCGGTGGGTCGTCCTCGGGCCCAACGGGGCCGGCAAGACCACCCTGCTGCAGGTCGCCTCGGCCCACCTGCACCCCACGAGCGGGACGACGTGGGTCCTCGGCGAGCAGCTCGGGTCGGTGGACGTCTTCGAGCTGCGGCCGCGGATCGGGCTGGCCAGTGCCGCCCTCGCCGACCGGCTGCCGCCGGGGGAGCGGGTGCTCGACGTCGTCCGGACCGCGGCCTACGCCGTGCTCGGCCACTGGCACGAGGCCTACGACCGGCAGGACGACGCCCGGGCGCAGGTGCTGCTCGAGGCGATGGGCGCCCAGCACCTGGCCGAGCGGCAGTTCGGGACGCTGTCGGAGGGGGAGCGCAAGCGGGTGCAGATCGCCCGGGCCCTGATGGCGGACCCGGAGCTGCTGCTGCTCGACGAGCCTGCGGCCGGGCTCGACCTCGCTGGCCGGGAGGAGCTCGTGCGCCGGCTCGGGGGGATCGCTGCGGACCCGGGCGCCCCCGCGCTGGTCCTCGTCACCCACCACGTCGAGGAGATCCCCCCGGGCTTCACCCACGCCCTGCTGCTGCGCGGCGGCGGGGTCGTCGCTGCCGGGCCGGTGGCGCAGGCCGTGTCGTCGGCCACGCTCTCCTCGACCTTCGGGCTGCCGCTGCGGCTGGAGCGCCGCAGCGGGCGGTTCACCGCGCGGCTGCGTCCCCGTCCCCCGAGCGCCAACCTAGGATGACGAGGTGGACTGGTACTGGTGGGTCGCCGCGGCCCTGGGGCTGGCGGTCGTCGAGATCGCCACGCTCGACCTGATCTTCATCATGCTGGCCGTCGGCAGCCTCGCCGGCGCTGTCGTCTCGGCCGTGGGCGGCCCGCTGGTCCTGCAGGTCGTCGTGGCCGGTGCGGTCGCCGTGCTCATGCTCGCCCTCGTCCGACCGGTGGCTCTGCGCCACCTCCGCCAGCCCGCCGGCCTGCGGACCGGCGTCGCGGCGCTGGAAGGGGCCACCGCCGTCGTCGTGGAGCGGGTGGACGCGCACGACGGCCGGGTCAAGCTCAAGGGCGAGCTGTGGTCCGCCCGTTCCTACGACCCGGACCGGGTCATCGAGCCCGGGACCGTGGTCGACGTCGTCCGCATCGACGGCGCCACCGCCGTCGTCCTCGCAACGGAGCCGTGAGCCTGCCATGGACGCCCTGGTCCCGCTGATCATCGCCCTGCTCGTCCTGCTGCTCGTCCTCGTGGTGCTCGCCCGGACCGTGCGGATCGTGCCCCAGGCCAGGGCCGGCATCGTCGAGCGGCTCGGCCGCTACAGCCGCACGCTCAACGCCGGGCTGTCGATCCTGGTGCCGTTCGTGGACAAGCTCAAGCCGCTCATCGACCTGCGGGAGCAGGTCGTGAGCTTCCCGCCGCAGCCGGTGATCACCGAGGACAACCTCGTCGTGAGCATCGACACGGTGATCTTCTTCCAGGTCACCGACGCCAAGGCCGCCACCTACGAGATCGCGAACTACATCCAGGGCATCGAGCAGCTGACGGTCACGACGCTGCGCAACGTCGTGGGCGGGATGGACCTCGAGCAGGCGCTGACCTCCCGGGAGGAGATCAACCTGCAGCTGCGCGGCGTCCTCGACGAGGCCACCGGCAAGTGGGGGGTGCGGGTCAACCGGGTGGAGATCAAGGCGATCGACCCGCCGGCCTCCGTCCAGGACTCGATGGAGAAGCAGATGCGCGCGGAGCGGGAGAAGCGCGCGACGATCCTCACCGCCGAGGGCTTCAAGCAGTCGCAGATCCTCACCGCCGAGGGCGAGAAGCAGTCCGCGATCCTGCGTGCCGAGGGCGAGGCGCAGGCGGCCATCGTCCGTGCCGACGGCGAGGCGCAGGCCATCCAGCGGGTGTTCCAGGCGATCCACGACGGCGACCCCGACCCCAGGCTGCTGGCCTACCAGTACCTGCAGCAGCTGCCGCACATCGCCCAGGGGGCCTCGAACAAGATCTGGGTGATCCCGGCCGAGCTGTCCGGGGCGATGGGCGCCCTCGCGACGGCGTTCACGGAGCGGGCGGACGGCGGCGGCCCGGCTCAGCCCGGGTAGCGCACCCGCAGCTGCTCGGCGACGCGGAGCACCATCGCCACGTACCAGTCCGCATGGTTGTAGTGCCAGATCGCGCGGGGCAGCGACCGGGGGTTGCCGGCCTTGTTCGCACACAGGTAGCGCGCGGCGCTGAAGACCGAGTCCGCGGGGTCCCAGATGTCGCGGTCGCCGTCGCCGTCACCGTCCACGGCGTAGGCCGCGAACGTCGACGGCAGGAACTGCATCGGCCCCTGCGCCCCGGCTGAGGACGGGCCGACGTTGCGCCCATGGCCCGACTCGACCTGGCCGATCGCGGCCAGGACGTGCCAGTCCAGCCCGGGGCAGGTCGCCGCCGCGGACCGGTACAGCGCCAGGTAGGCGGGCGGGATGCCCCTGGCCGTCGCGGAGCGGGCGGCACCGGCCCCCGCCCGGGCGGCCGCCAGCCGGGCGGCGGCCAGCGCGGCGGCGGCCCGTTCGGCCTCCTCGAGGTCCCGGGCCCGTGCGGACAGGCCGGCGAGGCGGGACTCCGCAGCGCCGAGCAGCGCCTCGAGACGGCGGGCGACGTCCTCGACGTCGCCGACGGTGACGGCGGTGCGTTCCGCCCGCGCCAGCTGCCGGTCGGCGAGCGTGCGGGCGGTGGCCGCGGACGCCGCAGCGGCCCGGGCCGACCGGGCGTCGGCGTGGACGACGCGCTGCACCGAGTCCAGCCGGGACAGCAGGTCGCTCGGCCCCTGCGCGGTGAGCAGGCTGGCGAAGACGACGGCCCCGCCCCCGGACATGTACAGCGCCCGCAGCCGTCCCACCCGGGCCCG
>JALOLN010000250.1 GCA_025455945.1 Actinomycetes bacterium | reverse complement strand
CCTGGTGGTGTTCGAGGTGCTGCGGTACCGGGAGAGCAGGGCAGCCATCCGCTCGGCCCAGCAGCACTGACCGGGTCAGCCGGTGTTCTGCAGGCCCGCCGCCGCCCCGTTGACGGCGAGCAGCAGCAGCCGGTGCCAGGGCTCGACGTCAGGGGTGGCTGCGCCGTCGGCCCGGTGCGCGGCCGCCCGCACCTCGGTGAGCGCCCTCAGCTGCAGCCGCGACAGGGCGTCGACGTAGGGCGCCCGCAGGGTGACCGCCGCGCGCAGCACGCGCTTGTTCTCCAGGGGCTCCTCCTGGCCGAGCACGCCGAGCACCTCCCGGCGGGTGAGGTCGAGCTCGGCGAGGATCTGCGCGGTGACGTCCGGCCGGCCGCCCAGGGCGAGGAAGTCGCTCGCCAGGCGGCGGTGCGTCTTCGCCAGGCTCATCTCGGCGACGTCGATCAGCGCGGCGAACAGCGGCCAGTCGCGGTAGGCCTCGCGGAGGCGGTCACGGTCGCCCACCGCGGCCAGCCCGGAGCCGAGTCCGTACCAGCCCGGGATGTTGGCACGGGTCTGCGCCCAGGCGAACACCCAGGGGATCGCCCGCAGGTCCGCCAGGTCCCGGCCGCTGGCGGAGCCGCTGCGGCGGACCGGCCGCGACCCCAGCCGCAGGTCGCCGATCTCCTCCAGTGGGCTGGCCTCGGCCAGGACGTCGGCGAATCCGGGGGTCTGGACGAGGGTGCGGTACGCGGCCTCTGACGCCTCGGCCACGGCCGCCCCCAGGTCGGCGAACCGGACGGCGGCGGAGGCGTTGTGCCCGGCGACGTCCGGGGTGTCCACGAGCAGCACCGCCGTGGTGAGCCGCTCGAGATGCCGCTGGGCGAGCGTGGTGTCGCCGTAGCGGGCGAACACGACCTCTCCCTGCTCGGTCACCTTGAACCGCCCGGCCACGGACCCCGGCGGCTGGGCGGTGATCGCCCGGTGCAGCGGCCCACCACCGCGGCCCAGGGAGCCGCCTCGGCCGTGGAACAGGGTCAGTCGCACGTCGCGCCGCCGGGCCCAGGTGACCAGGTCACCCTGGGTCCGCGCCAGGTTGAACGTCGCGCTCGCCGGGCCGACGTCCTTGGCCGAGTCCGAGTAGCCGAGCATGACCTCGACCTCCCGGCCGCGGCCTGCCAGCCACTGCTGGGTGGACCGCAGCGGCAGCCACGCGTCGAGCGTCCGGACGGCGGCGTCGAGGTCGGCGCCGGTCTCGAACAGCGGGACGACGTCCAGGCGCAGCGGGCCGTCCCCCACCGCGAGCCGGGCCAGCGCGCGCACGGCCACCAGGTGCGCCGCCGACTGGGAGAAGGACACCACGTAGGGCCCGCAGCAGCGCGCCCCCCAGCGGTCCTGCAGCCAGGCCAGGACGCGGAGGGTGTCGAGGACCTCCCGGGTGTGGTCCTCCCGCGGCTGGACGTACGCCGGCCAGCCGTCCACCGCGAGAGCGTCCAGGTAGGCGGCATCGTCCGCGCGGGCCTCCGGGTCGGCCACCCCGGGGAGCTGGCTGATCAGGTCGACCAGCGCGGCCCGGTGGACTCGGGAGTGCTGGCGGACTTCGAGCTCGGCGAGGTGGAACCCGAACGTCTCCACCGACCAGATGAGGTGCTGGAGCTCACCGTGCGCGGCCCGCACGGCCCCGGCGGCGGCGAGCGACCGCTGCACCAGCCGCAGGTCCGTGAGCAGTGCCTCCGGGGAACGGTACGAGGCCTCGAGCCGGCCGTCCCGCGTCGCCTGCACGCGTTCGGCGATCACCAGCATCTTCTGCCGGTGCGGCTCGCCCGGGGAGCCGACCGCGATGTCGGGGAACCGGATCGAGCCGGAGACGGCGTCGGCAGCGAGCGACTCCAGCAGCTCCCTCGATGGCGGGGTCTCCGCCCGGTCCAGGGTGAGGGTGCGGCCGACCCGGAGCACCGCCTCGTTGAGCCACCGCAGGGCGTGCTCGGCGTGGGTGGCGACCGCCTGCCGGGTCACCTCAGCCGTGACGAAGGGGTTGCCGTCACGGTCGCCGCCGACCCATGAGCCGAAGCGGACGAAGGCAGGCACTGGCGTGGGCACCGACCCGCTGGCCTCCCCCACGAGCGTCGTCTCGGTGGCCCGGTAGAGGCGGGGGACCGCGCGGAACAGCGTCTGGTCGAACACCGTCATCACGGTCCGCACCTCGTCGAGAGGGCCGGGGCGGGTCGCCCGCAGCGCCGACGTCCGGTGCAGCCGGTCGACCTCCTCCAGCAGCCGGCGGTGGGCGACGAACCGCTCGTCGACCCCGACCCGAGGGTCGTCGAAGCGCTGCAGCTGCTCGGCGATGCGGCGCAGGGCGGAGGCGACGGCGCGCCGCCGGGCCTCGGTAGGGTGGGCGGTCAGCACCGGGTGGATCCGCAGGTCGGCGAGCATCGCCCGGACGTGGTCCCCCGCCGCGGACACCGCGGGCCAGAGGGCGTCCCCGGCGTCCGCGTCGTCGGTCTCGTGCCGCCGCTGCAGCAGCCGGGCCCGGTGCCGCTCGTCGGCCAGGTTGATCAGATGCAGGCGGACCGTGAGCGCGCGGGCGAGCTGCTCTGCGGCCGTGACGTCGAGGTCGGCGACGAGGTGCTCCGCCGCCTCCGGGTCGTCGACCAGGGCAGCCAGCCGGGCGGCCACCTCCGGCAGCGCCGCCTCGCGCAGCACCTGGTCGTGGACGGTGCTGAGCAGCTCCAGGTCCCGGCGGCGGGCCTGCTCGACGCTGGGCAGGGCCTCAGCAGGGCGGTCCGTGGGCACCGGTCAGGACTCGTCGCCGTCGGCGGCCCGGCGCAGGGCACCGATGTCGAGCTTGCGCATGCCGAGCATGGCCTGCATCGCCCGGCGGGCCCGCTCCGGGTCGGGGTCGGCGAACACCTCGTCCATGCCCGTGGGGACGACCTGCCAGCACAGGCCGAAGCGGTCCTTCAGCCAGCCGCACTGCTGCTCTGCACCGCCCTCGGTGAGCCGCTGCCAGTAGTGGTCCACCTCGTCCTGCGTCTGGCAGGTGATCTGGAACGACACCGCCTCGTCGAAGGTGAACTGCGGCCCCCCGTTGATCCCGACGAAGCGCTGGCCGTCCAGCTCGAACTCCACGGTCATCACCGACCCGGCCGGACCGGGCCCCACGTCGGTGTACCGGGCGACGTTGACGATCCGGGAGTTGGGGAACACGGAGCAGTAGAAGGCAGCGGCCTCCTCCGCCTCGGTGTCGAACCATAGGTTGGGGACGATCGGGGTCGGCATGACGGTCCGTCCTCTCGGCAGCGGCGGCCCAAGGTCGCTGTGCGGATCCTGCCGTGGGACCCGTCGCAGCACC
>JALOLN010000249.1 GCA_025455945.1 Actinomycetes bacterium | reverse complement strand
TCCGGGCCCGGTCCGCCCACCACGCCCCCGCCGCCACGGCGAGGACGAGCACCGCGCCCGCGGCGAGCACCGCACCGACGCGACGCAGCATCGGCCGCGAGCCCGACCGGCGGTGCTCCGGACCGGCGACCTGTGGACGTCGGGCCGGCCCCGGCCGCACCGGCTCGGGGCGGGCCACGGCCGCGACCTGGGCTGCGAGCTCGCGCGCGGTCGGCACCGCGCCCGCGGCCACCGTCGCGAGCAGCCGGTGCAGGGCCGCCGACGGCCGGTCGGCCGCCTCCCCCAGGCAGGTCCGGGCGAGATCGACCAGCGCCAGCACGTCGTCATCGGGCCCGCCCTGCCCGCCGGGCAGGAGCAGGGCGGCGCCGTCGAGGACGGCGCGGCCCTCCCCGTCGAGGACCACGGCGTCCGGCCGGACCCGGCCGTGCACGGTGCCCGTCTCGTGCAGCGCGGTCAGCGCCTCGGCGACGTCGGCCACCACCGTGCCGACCTGCCCCGCAGTCAGCCGGCCCCGCCGAGCGAGGACCGCGTCGAGCCCGCCCCCGGCGAGCCGTGGCGTGACGAGGCAGGTCCCGCCGGCGTCGGCCACCCGCCGGGGCACGAGCAGCCGCGGGTGCTCGGGCGCGGCGGCCAGCCGGTCCGGCTCACCGCCGTCCGGCACCGGCCGCAGGACCACCAGCGCCCCGGACGCCAGCTCCCGGCCGAGGCGGGCCCGCTCACCCAGCCGGCGACCGACGACGAAGCCGGGCAGGACGGGACGGGTGGGCTCGCTCACTCCCCCAGGGTGGACCCGAGGAGGCGACTCCCGCTGGCGTCGTCCACAGGCG
Source organism: Actinomycetes bacterium (assembly GCA_025455945.1). Lineage (GTDB taxonomy): Bacteria > Actinomycetota > Actinomycetes > Prado026 > Prado026 > Prado026. The sequence continues at coordinate 2,503 of JALOLN010000249.1, read as the reverse complement.
AGGCCGACGCGCCGGCCCCTCCAGCGCCCGGTAGGTTCGGCCTGTGAGCGGGCCGACGGCTGTCGACGTGGTCGTCGTCGGGGCTGGGCTGGCCGGGCTGCACGCTGCGCTGCGTCTCACAGCCGCCGGCCTGGACGTCGCCGTCCTCGAGGCCTCCGACGGCGTGGGCGGACGGGTGCGCACCGACCAGCGCGACGGGCTGCTGCTCGACCGCGGCTTCCAGGTGTACAACCCCGCCTACCCGGAGGGTCGGCGGGTGCTCGACCACGCCGCGCTGGACCTGTGCCCGTTCGTCGCCGGGGTCGTCGTGGCCCTGGGCGCGCGGCGCTACCGGCTCGCCGATCCGCGACGGCACCCCACCTGGGCGCTGGACAGCGCGCTCGCCCCCGTCGGCTCCCTCCCACAGAAGCTGCGGCTCGCCCGGTACGCGCTGCACGTCAGCAGGGCGCCGGTCGCCGACCTCGCCGGCGAGCCGGACGTCGCCGCCGAGGAGGCCCTGCGCGCGGCAGGGGTGGGCAGCCGGCTGCTCGACACGGTGCTGCGCCCGTTCCTCTCCGGGGTCTTCCTCGAGGACGACCTGGTCACGTCCCGGCGCTTCCTCGACCTCGTCCTGCGCTCCTTCGCCCGCGGCACCCCCTCGGTCCCCGCCGCCGGGATGGGCGCGATCCCCGCGCAGCTGGCCGCCCGGCTGCCGGACGGCGTCGTGCACCTTTCCACCCCTGTGCGCGAGGTGGGGCCCGGACGGGTGCACACCGAGGTCGGCGAGGTCGCGGCCCGGGCAGTGGTCGTGGCGACCGACCCGGCGACGGCAACAGGGCTACTGCCCGTGCTGCCACCGGTCCCGGTCCGGGCCGTGACGACCTGGTACCACCTCGCCGACGTCCCCGCCGACCGGCTCGTCGGGGGCGCCCCGGTGCTCGTCGTCGACGGCCAGCGCCGCGGTCCCGTGGTCACCACCACGGCGATCAGCACCGCCGCCCCGACGTACGCGTCGGACCGGCAGGTGCTCGTGTCGACGTCCGCCCTCGGCGTCCGCGACGAGCCGGCCGCCGAGCGCGACGTCCGCGGCCACCTCGGCCTGCTCTACGGCCTGGACACCCGCGGCTGGCAGCCGGTGGCGACGTACCCCATCCCGGCCGCGCTGCCCGCGATGCCGTCGCCGCACGACTTTCGCGCCCCGGTGCACCTGGGCGAGGGCATCTACGTGTGCGGCGACCACCGCGACTCCGGGTCGATCCAGGGCGCTCTGGTCTCCGGCCGCCGGGTCGCCGACACCGTCCTGGCCGACCTGGGCCTGGGTGCCGGGTGAGCGCCCCGGTGCGGCGCATCCTGGCCTCCAGCGGTGGGTTCGTGCCGACGGACCGCTGGGGCGTGGCGGTGCCCGGTGGGATCGTGCAGGAGGCCCTGCGCCGCACCGGGCGGGATCGCCCGAAGGTCGCGTTCGTGCTCACCGCGAGCGGCGACGACCGGACCTACCTGGCGCGTATGTACGCCGCGTTTCGCGGCTGGTCGGTGGACCTGTCCCACCTCGAACTGTTCGTGCAGCCCAACGCCGACCCCCGGGAGCTGCTGCTCGCCCAGGACCTCGTGTGGGTCGGCGGGGGCTCGGTGGCCAACCTGCTGGCCGTGTGGCGGGTGCACGGCGTGGACGACGTGCTGCGCGAGGCGTGGGCCGAGGGCGTCCTGCTGGCCGGTGTCAGCGCCGGCTCGATCTGCTGGCACGTCGGGGGCCCCACCGACTCCTTCGGCCCGACGCTGGAGCCGGTGACCGACGCGCTGGCGCTGCTGCCGTACGGCAACGGCGTGCACTACGACTCCGAGCCGCAACGCCGTCCGCTGCTGCACCGCCTGGTGGCCGACGGTGTCCTGCCCACGTCGTACGCGACCGACGACGGCGTGGGCGTGCTCTACGAGGGCACCGAGGCCGTCGCCGTGGTGACCGACCGGGCGGTCGACCCGGTGACGGGGCCGGCGGCCTACCGCGTCGAGCGCGGACCCGACGGCACCGCCGTCGAGACCCGGCTGCCCCCCGGTGCGCTGTAGCCGGCCGACGCCGCGGCGGTCCTACAGCTCCACGACGCGGTGCTCGGCGGCGGAGGTCCGGGCCGCCTCGATCACCCGCAGCGCCGCCACGGCGTCCGCCGGGTCCACCGGCACCGCCGCCGTGCCGCGCACCGCGGCCGCGACCGCCGGGTAGAACAGGTCCCACCGGCCCGGATCCGACGGCACCACCCGCGCCTCGTCGCCGCGCACCAGCCGGCCCCAGTGCTCCGGCGGCTCGGCATGCCCGCCGGTGGCGGCCCGCCCGGTCTCGCGCAGCTCGTCCTCCTGCCCGTCCAGGGCCGCCACGACGTAGGCGCCGCGGGTGCCGGACACCCGCAGCCGAGGACCGGGCGCGCCGGCCATGGCACCGGCCCACAGGTGCGAGCGCACCCCGGACCGGTGCTCGATCGCGACGAACGCGTCGTCGTCGCTTGCGCCGCGGCGGGCGGCCACCTCGGCG
>JALOLN010000248.1 GCA_025455945.1 Actinomycetes bacterium | reverse complement strand
CGGGTCCCGACACAGGGACCGACGGCCGGGGCGGTGGCGATCGGGAAGCCGGCCGGGGCTACGGCAGCGGCAGCCAGCGGACCCGGGTGCCGGCCGGGACCCCGCCGGGCGGCAGCACCGCGAACCCGGTGGCGCCGGCCAGCCCCCGCAGCATCCCCGACCCGAGATGGGAGCCCGCCGTGAACACCCCGCCGCTCACCGAGCCGAGCACGAGGCGGTCCTCGTGCGGCGGTGACGGCAGGGCCTCGGCGGTGCGCACCTCGTCGAGCGCCGGGAGCGGCACGCGCCCGGCCAGGCCGGCCAGGACCGGCGCGGCCAGGCTCAACAGGGTCACGATCGCGCTCTGCGGGTTGCCGGGCAGGCCGACCAGCCAGGCCCGGTGGTCGGCCACCGTCGCGGCGAGCATGGGGTGGCCCGGGCGCACGGCAACCGTGTCGACCAGCACCGAGCCGTCGCAGGCGGCGATCGCATCGTGCAGGTGGTCGACGGGGCCGGCCGCGGTGCCGCCCGTGGTGAGCACCATGTCGGCGGCGGTGGCGGCGCGGCGGATGGCGTCGACGTGCGCCTCGAGGGTGTCCTCGCCGCGTTCGACGAGCACCACCTCGGCACCCATCCGGCGCACCCAGGCCGGCACCTGCGGGCCCAGGGAGTCGCGCACCAGCCCCGGCCCGGGCTCCCCGGACAGCGCCAGCTCGTCGCCGAACAGCACCAGGGCGACGCGGGGCCGCGGCACGACGAGCACGTCATCCAGGCCGGCGGCCGCGGCCAGCCCGATCAGCGCCGGCGACGCGGCGGTGCCGGCCTCGGCGAGCACCTCGCCGGCGCGGCACTCCTCCCCCGCCGGGCGCACGTGCATGCCCGGCTGGGGCGCTGGGGCCCGCAGCTCCCCGGCTTCCACCGTCCCGTCCTCGCTGGGGACCACCGCGTCCGCTGCATCGGGCACCACGCCGCCGGTCGCGATCACCACGGCCTGGCCCGGCGCGAGGTCCCCGGCGAACGGCCGGCCGGCCAGCGCGCTGCCGACCAGGGCCCACGGGCCATCGCCGGCCACCGCCCAGCCGTCCATGGCGGAGGTGTCGAAGGAGGGCAGCGCCACCTTCGCGACGAGGTCCTCGGCGAGCACCAGCCCGTCGCACGCCTCCAGCGGCAGCCGGGTGGGTGGCAGCGGGTGCACGGCCTCGGACAGCGCGGAGCGGGCGGCGTCCCAGCGGGGCTCGACGAGCGTCACGACCGGTCCCTCAACTCAGGCGTCGCCGTCGCGCCGGCCCCAGCCCGCGGCCAGCGCGCTGACGGCGGTCGCCGCTGCTGCCGGGTCGGCCCCACGGGCCACCGCCGCGCCGAGCAGGTACGTGGTCAGCGGGGCGGCCGGTCGCTCGACGTTGTGCGCCGCATCGCGCGCCACGTCGAGGATCCCGTCGACATCGACGTCGATGTCCAGCCCCAGCGCCGTGCGCACGGCCTCGACCCAGTCCTGCATGACCGATCCCTCCTGGGCGGCGCGGCGGCGGGCCGCCCGCAGCTCGTCGGCGGTGTCCACGTCGGCCAGGTCGGCCGCGGGCACCGGCCATTCCATCACGCGCAGCCCAGCCAGCAGGTCGCGCACCGAACGACCGCTCAGGGGCGCGAGCCGTTCCAGGACGGCCAACAGCGGGTCCGCCCGGTACGCCCCGCACAGCGGCTGCGGGTGCCCGTCCGGATCGGTCGGGAGCAGCGCCTCGACAGTGGGCGGTGCAGCCGCGAGGCGCTGCAGCGCGACCGCGACGACCGGCAGCGCGAACGGCATGTCCGCGGCGAGCACCCCGATCAGTGGCGTGCCCGCCGCGCGGGCACCGGCGCCGATGCCGGCTGCGGGGCCACCCTCGGCCGGCTCCTCTCGGACGACGACCACCCGCGAGTCCAACCCATCGGGTGCGGGCCCGACCAGCACGACTGGCACGTCGGGTGGCATCGCGGCAAGGATGCGGTCGATGAGGCGCCGCCCGCCGACGTGGACGGTCGCCTTGTCGCGGCCGAGCCGGCGCGAGCGCCCACCGGAGAGGACCAGCAGGGTGCACCCTGTGGGCCAGGTGGCCTCATCGGACGGCACGACCCGCACAATAGGCGCTTCGACGGAAGGCCGGGCATGGACGAGCTGACCCACCTCGACGCCGAGGGCCACGCACGCATGGTCGATGTCGCCGAGCGCGCCGTGACCACCCGCACCGCGACGGCATCGGGCCGCGTCACCACGACCGCCGCCGGCCGCATCGCCGCGGGCGACGTGCCCAAGGGCGACGTCGTGGCCGTCGCACGCGTCGCCGGGATCATGGCCACCAAGCGCACACCCGACCTCGTGCCGCTGTGCCACCCCATCGCGGTGCACGGCGTGGAGGTCGAGGTGATCGTCGTGCCCGAGGCCTGCGAGGTGCGGCTGCGCGCCACCGTCCGCACCGCCGACCGGACCGGCGTCGAGATGGAGGCCCTCACCGCCGTGGCCGTCGCGGGGCTCACCGTGATCGACATGGTGAAGGCCGTGGATCCCCACGCTGCCCTGCGCGACGTGCTGGTCGAGGCCAAGGACGGCGGACGGAGCGGGTCGTGGACACGCTGACCGGGACCGTGCCGCACGACGCCAGCGACCCTCGTACGTCGACGCCGGAACGCCCCACCCACGACCCGACGTCCGCGCCCGTCCTGCGGGCTGCGGTCATCACCTGTTCGGACACGGCTGCCGCCGGGCGGGCGTCGGACACGGCAGGGCCACTGGCCGCCGAGCTCCTCGCCGATCGCGGACACCTCGTGACCGGGGTGACCGTCGTGCCCGACGACGTGGCCGCCATCGGCGCGGCGGTCCGCACGGCGATCGATGGCGGGGCACGGATCGTGGTGCTCACCGGTGGCACCGGGGCCAGCCCCCGCGACGTCACCCCCGAGGCGCTGCGCGCCCTGGGCCTGCGCGAGCTGCCAGGTCTCGGCGAGGCCGTCCGGGCCGCCTCGCGCGCGCGGGTGCCCACCGCCGACCTGTCCCGTGCGCTCGGCGGCGTGCTCCCGGGTGCAGCGGTGCTCGCCCTGCCGGGCAGCCCCGGCGGCGTGCGTGACGGCCTGGCCGCCGTGGGCGGGCTGCTCGCGCACGCCGCCGACCTGGCCGGCGAGGGGCCTGCCCCGGCCGCCGCCCCCGACCCCGCCGCCGCCCCCTCCTCCCCCTCCTCCTCCCCCTCCCCCTCCTCCCCCTCCCGTGATCCATTCAGGTTGTCGCTCCACTGGGACCCACAACCTGAATGGATCATGGAAAGGGGGCCGGGCGAGGGGGGCGGGGAACGGGAGGGGGGCGGGGAACAGGAGGGGGCCGAGGCGCGCGAGGCGCTGG
>JALOLN010000247.1 GCA_025455945.1 Actinomycetes bacterium | reverse complement strand
TGCCGGCGGACATGCCCTCGAAGTAGTCCAGGCCGTGCGCGTCCAGCGGTGCGGGCGAGCCGACCAGCGCGCAGCGGGTGACCCGGTCGGGCAGCAGGGCCGCCGCGGCCAGCGCATGCGGTCCGCCGCCCCAGCAGCCGGTGACGGCGAACCGCTCGACGCCGAAGGCATCGGCCACGGCCGCGATGTCGGCGGCCGCGTCGGCCACGGTGCGGTGCGGCTGGGCGACGCTGCCGCCGTAGCCGGGGCGGTCGTAGCAGAGCAGGCGGACGCCGAGCCGGTGCAGCACGTCGGCGTCCGGCGGGGGGTGCAGCCGGGAGCCCGGCGTGCCGTGGCAGGAGATCACCGGCGTCCCGTCGTGCGGGCCGAACGCCGCGGCGGTCAGGACCAGGTGGTCGGTGAGGGGGACGGGGATCGCGGTCTCGTCCATGCCCGGACTCTAGGCCCGCCGTCCCCGCGCCCTCTCATGAAGGGCGCCCCACGCCCATCTATTGGCATCAAGGGACCCTTGATGCCAATAGATGGAGGTGCGGTGCCCATCACGGTGGGGGGTCCAGCGCCGCGAGCTCGGCCGCGACGTTGGCGCGGGCCCGGGCCTCCCACCGGGCGGCCGCGGGCGCCGTGCGGAACAGCACCGACCGGGCCAGCAGACCACGCAGCACCGCCGCCCGCTGGGCCCGGAACTCCTCGTCGTCGAGGTCGGGCCGCTCCGCCCGCACCCCGGCGACGTACCGCGCGTACCCCTGCGGCTCCCGAGCCAGCACCGCGAGGTCGGCGTCGCAGAGCACGGCACCGTCGCGGTCGTGGGGTGCGGGGTCGTGGTCTGCGGTGAGGCGCACCAGGCGGACCACCTCCGCGACCAGGGCCGGCGCCAGCCGCAGCCGGCCGAGCTCACGGGCCGCCAGCCCCGCCGACCGTTCCTCGTCGTCCACCGACCCCGGCTCGAGGACGGCGTCGTGGTACCAGGCGGCCAGCCGGACGGCGTCGAGGTCGACGGCGACGTCGGCGAGGTCCGCCACGTGACCGAGGACCTCGCACAGGTGGTCGAGGTCGTGGTGGTGCCGGGCGGGCAGGGCGTACGCCGCGACCAGGCGGGCCCCCGCCCCCGTGACGTCGTCCCGGGCACCCACCGCACGCATCAGCCGCACCCAGACCGCCGGCAGGTCCTCCCGCCGGACCCGGGCCGCCGCGCCCGCGGGCACGCTCATCCTTCGGGCTCGGCGGCCAGGTCGTCGGCGTCCACGATCCGGTAGGCGTACCCCTGCTCGGCGAGGAACCGCTGCCGGTGCGCGGCGAAGTCCTGGTCCACGGTGTCGCGGGCCACCACGGCGTAGAAGCGCGCCGCCCGGCCGTCGGCCTTGGGCCGCAGCACCCGACCCAGCCGCTGGGCCTCCTCCTGCCGGGAGCCGAAGGAGCCCGACACCTGGATCGCCACCGCCGCCTCGGGCAGGTCGATGGAGAAGTTGGCCACCTTGGACACGACCAGGCAGGAGACCTCCCCGGCGCGGAACGCGGCGAACAGCCGCTGCCGCTCCCGCACCGTGGTCTCGCCCTTGATGACCGGCACGCCGAGCCGCTGCCCGAGGTCGTCGAGCTGGTCGATGTACTGCCCGATGACCAGCGTCTGGTCGCCGGCGTGCCGGGCCACCAGCTGCTCGACGAGGCGGGTCTTGGTCTCCGCCGTCGAGCACAGCCGGTAGCGCTCCTCGGGCTCGGCGGTGGCGTAGAGCAGCCGCTCGCGGTCGGTGAGCGTCACCCGGACCTCGACGCAGTCGGCCGGTGCGATGTAGCCCTGGGCCTCGATGTCCTTCCACGGGGCGTCGTACCGCTTGGGGCCGATGAGGGAGAAGACGTCCCCCTCGTGGCCGTCCTCGCGGATGAGCGTCGCGGTGAGCCCGAGGCGCCGCCGGGACTGGATGTCGGCGGTGAACCGGAAGATCGGCGCGGGCAGCAGGTGCACCTCGTCGTAGACGATGAGGCCCCAGTCCCGCTCGTCGAACAGCTCGAGGTGGGCGTACACGCCCTTCCGGCGGGTGGTCATCACCTGGTAGGTGGCGATCGTCACCGGACGGATCTCCTTGCGCGCGCCCGAGTACTCGCCGATCTCCTCCTCGACCAGGCTGGTGCGGCGCAGCAGCTCGGCCTTCCACTGCCGGGCGGAGACCGTGTTCGTCACGAGGACCAGGGTGGTGGCGCCGGCCCGGGCCATGGCCGCCGCACCCACGATCGTCTTCCCGGCGCCGCACGGCAGCACCACGATGCCCGAGCCGCCGGCGTGGAAGCTGTCGGCCGCCTCGCGCTGGTAGGGGCGCAGCGACCAGCCGTCCTCGACCAGCGCGATCGGGTGGGACTCCCCGTCGACGTAGCCGGCGAGGTCCTCCGCCGGCCAGCCGAGCCGCAGCAGCACCTGCTTGACGTGCCCGCGCTCCGAGGGGTGGACGACGACGGTGTCGGCGTCGATGCGCCGGCCGACCAGCGGCTGGACCTTGCGCGAGCGCAGCACCTCCTCGAGCACCGCGCGGTCGGACGACTCCAGCACCAGCCCGTGCGCCGGGTGGCTGAGCAGCCGGAGCCGCCCGTAGCGGTCCATGGTGTCGGCGACGTCGACGAGGAGGGCGTGCGGCACGGCGTACCGGCTGTAGCGCAGCAGGGTGTCGACGACCTGCTCGGCGTCGTGGCCGGCCGCGCGGGCGTTCCACAGCCCGAGCGGCGTGAGCCGGTAGGTGTGCACGTGCTCGGGCGCCCGCTCCAGCTCGGCGAACGGCGCGATCGCCAGCCGGCACTCGTGGGCGAGCTCGTGGTCGGCCTCGAGCAGCAGCGTCTTGTCGGACTGCACGATGAGCGGGCCGTCGGTCACCCGGCCATTCTCCCCGACCGCGCATCGGGCCGGGCGCCATGGCGCTCTGGGGCAGACTCCCCTCATGCGTCCGGGTGAGGTCCGCGTGCCGGTCGGGCTGCCGTGACGGTTGGCGTCGTCCTGCTGCTGGCTGGTCTGGCGCTGCTCGTGGGCTCGGCCGACCAGTTCGTCCGTGGCGCCGCTCAGGGCGCAGAGGCCGCCCACCTGCCTCCCGTCGTGGTCGGGGCGGTGGTGGTGGGATTCGGGACCAGCCTGCCCGAGGGGGTCGTGTCGGTGCTGGCCGCGCTCCAGGACGAGCCGGGGCTGGCCGTCGGCAACCTCATCGGCTCCAACGCCGCCAACCTGGGGCTCGTCCTGGGCGTGGGTGCGGCGGTCGCGGCGGTCCCGGTCGTCGTGGGGTCCGCCACGCTGCGGCGTGAGGCTCCGCTCTCCATGGCCGCCTGCCTGCTCTTCTCGGCGCTGGTCCTCCTGGGGCTGCCCCGGTGGTCGGCC
>JALOLN010000065.1 GCA_025455945.1 Actinomycetes bacterium | reverse complement strand
GAGGCCGAGCTGCCGCTGCTCAGCCCCGAGACGCAGGCGGCGCTGCAGTCCTACGCGGACGGCGTCAACGCCTACCTCGCCGACCGACCGAAGTCCGCGGTGAGCCTGGAGTACGTCGTCCTCGGGCTGCAGAACAGCGAGTACGAGATCGAGCCGTGGGTGCCGGCGGACTCCCTCGCCTGGCTCAAGGCCATGGCCTGGGACCTGCGCGGCAACATGGAGGACGAGATCGACCGCGCCCTCACCGCCGAGCAGGTGGGGGTGGAGCGGACCGAGCAGCTCTACCCCGACTTCCCCTTCGACCGGCACCAGCCGATCGTGACCTCGGGCGCCGTGGTCGGCGGCTCCTTCGACCAGGACGCCGTCCCGGTCACGCCGCTGCCGTCCGCCGCGCCCGTGGCGTACACCGACGCACTGAACCGGGCGCGCGGCGCAGCCCGCGTCGTGCCGGCCCTGCTCGGCCCCACCGGGAGCGGGCTCGGCTCGAACTCGTGGGCCCTCGCCGGCAGCCGGACGACGACCGGCAAGCCCCTGCTCGCCAACGACCCGCACCTCGGCGCGATGATGCCCTCGATCTGGTACCAGATGGGCCTGCACTGCCGGACCGTCTCCACCTCCTGCCCCTACCGGGTGGCGGGCTACACGTTCTCGGGCCTCCCCGGCGTCGTCATCGGGCACAACGACCGGGTCGCCTGGGGGTTCACCAACCTCGGGCCCGACGTCACCGACCTGTACCTCGAGGAGGTGCGCGGCGACGCCGTCGTCGTCGACGGCGCCGAGGTGCCGCTGCAGGTCCGCACCGAGCAGATCGAGGTGGCCGGCGGTGAGCCGAAGACGGTGACGATCCGCTCGACCCGGCACGGTCCGCTGATGTCCGACGTCAGCGACCAGATCGAGGACGTCGGCGCCGCGGCCCCGGCCGGTGACGGCAAGAGCGGCATCGAGGTGGCCCTTCGCTGGACGGCGCTGGACCCCGGCCGCACGGCGGACGCCATCATGGTGCTCAACCAGGCGAAGGGCTGGGACGACTTCCGGCGGGCCGCGCAGCTGTTCGAGGTCCCCTCCCAGAACCTGCTGTACGCCGACGTCGACGGCAACATCGGCTACCAGGCCCCGGGGCGGATCCCGATCCGCGGCGAGGGTGACGGGCGCTGGCCGGCGCCGGGCTGGGACACGGCCTACGACTGGGCCGGTTACGTGCCCTTCGGCGCGCTGCCGTCGGTCTACAACCCCGACGAGGGGTTCATCGCCACGGCCAACCAGGCCGCCGTCGACACCCGCACCTACCCCTACCGGCTCACCGACGACTGGTCGTACGGCGCCCGCAGCCAGCGCATCGTCGACCTGCTCGAGGGCGCCGAGGGCAAGCTGGACCTCGCCGCCATGGGACGCATCCAGATGGACGCCCGCAACGAGATGGCGGCCTTCCTCGTGCCGTTCCTGCTCGACGTCGAGGGCCTGGAGGGGACCGCGGCGACGGCCCAGCGGCTGCTCGACGGCTGGGACCTCCAGCAGCCGGAGGACTCCGCCGCAGCCGCCTACTACAACGCGGTCTGGCGGAACCTGCTGACGAGCGTCTTCGACGACGAGCTCGAGGACGACACCCGCGCCGACGGTGGTGACCGCTGGTTCGAGGCCGTCCGGGCGCTGTGGGCGACCCCGACCGACCCGTGGTGGGACGACGTCACCACCGCCGAGGACGAGACCCGGGACGACGCCGTCCGCGCCGCCATGGTCGCGGCGGCGGACGAGCTCGCCGACCGGCTCGGCGGGGACCCGGCGGGCTGGCGCTGGGGCGAGCTGCACACCCTGGAGCTGGAGAACCAGACCTTCGGCCAGTCGGGCATCGGTCCCGTCGAGTGGTTGTTCAACCGGGGTCCGGTGCGCACCAGCGGCGGCGACTCGATCGTCAACGCGACCGGCTGGACGGCGTACGAGGGCTACGAGGTCGACTGGGTGCCGTCGATGCGGATGGTCGTCGACCTGTCCGACCTCGACGCCTCGACGTGGGTCAACCTCACCGGGGCGTCCGGGCACGCGTTCCACCGGCACTACTGGGACCAGACCGACCTGTGGCGCACTGGCGGCACCACCCCGTTCCGGTTCAGCCGGTCCGCCGTCGCGGCGGGGGCCGAGGAGACGCTGGTCCTCCAGCCCCCCTCCTGAGAAGGCCGAGCGTCTAGGGTCGTGGCATGCGCGTGACGAAGGCGGTCATCCCTGCGGCCGGTCTGGGCACCCGGTTCCTGCCCGCCACCAAGGCCACCCCCAAGGAGATGCTCCCGGTCGTCGACACCCCGGCGATCCAGTACGTCGTCGAGGAGGCGGTGGCCGCCGGGCTGACCGACGTCCTGCTCATCACCGGCCGCAACAAGCGGGCGCTGGAGGACCACTTCGACCGGGCCCACGAGCTCGAGCTGGCGCTGGAGCACAAGGGCGACACCGCCCGGCTCGAGGCGGTGCGCCGCTCCAGCGAGCTGGCCCGCATCCATTACGTGCGTCAGGGGGACCCGCTGGGGCTCGGCCACGCGGTCCTCGTCGCTGAGCAGCACGTGGGCGACGAGCCCTTCGTCGTCCTGCTGGGTGACGACCTCATCGACCCACGAGATCCCCTGCTCAGCACGATGACGGCGGTCCGCGAGCGGCACGGCGGCTCGGTCGTCGCGCTGATGGAGGTCCCCCGCGAGCAGATCCACCTCTACGGCTGTGCCGCCGTCGAGCCGACCGGCCAGGACGACGTGGTGCGGGTCACCGACCTCGTCGAGAAGCCCTCGACCGCGGAGGCGCCGAGCTCGTTCGCCGTCATCGGCCGCTACCTGCTCGACCCGGCCGTCTTCGCCGAGATCAAGGCGACCGGCCCCGGCCGGGGCGGGGAGATCCAGCTCACCGACGCGCTCTGCCGGCTGGCCACGACGACCCCGGTCGCCCAGGGCGGCGGGGTGCACGGGGTGGTGTTCCGCGGCCGCCGCTACGACACCGGCGACCGGCTCGACTACCTCAAGACGATCGTCCGGCTGGCCAGCGAGCGGTCCGACCTCGGCGCTGAGTTCGTGCCCTGGCTGCGCGACTTCGTCGCCGGCCTGCCGGCGGGCGGACCTGCGTGAAGAGCGTCGACGCCCACCTCGCCGACGTCCTGCACGACGTCCGGGCGCTGTCCTCGCTCGACCTGCAGCTGCTCGACGCGCACGGGTGCATCCTGGCGGAGGACGTCGTCGCCCCCTGGGACCTGCCCCAGTTCGACAACTCCTCGATGGACGGCTACGCGGTGCTCGCCGCCGACCTCGCGGGCGCCAGCGAGCAGGCCCCGGTCGCGCTGCCGGTCCTCGGCGACATCCCGGCCGGCCGGCCGGCCGCGATCGCCGTCCAGCCCGGGACCGCGATGCGCGTGATGACCGGGGCGCCCATGCCCGCGGGCGCCGACGCCGTGGTGCCGGTCGAGTGGACGGACGGCGGCGTCGCCACCGTGCAGGTGACCCGCGCCCCCGAGCCGGGCGGGTTCGTCCGGCGGACCGGGGACGACGTCCGCGCCGGGCAGACCGTGCTGGCGACCGGCGCCCGGCTCGGGCCCGCCCAGGTCGGTCTGCTCGCCGCGGTGGGCCGGGACCGGGTCGTCGTCCGGCCCAAGCCACGGCTCGTCGTGCTGTCGACCGGGTCGGAGCTCGTCGAACCCGGTCTGCCGCTCGGCCCCGGGCAGATCAGCGAGTCCAACAGCTACATGCTGGCGGCGGCCGCCCGCGAGGCCGGGGCCGTCGCCTACCGGGTCGGGATCGTCCCCGACGACCCCCGCCGGCTGCTCGACGCGATCGAGGACCAGCTCATCCGCGCCGACCTCGTCGTGACGACGGGCGGGGTGAGCGCCGGCGCGTTCGACGTCGTCAAGGAGGTGCTGGGCCGGCTCGGCACGGTCGCCTTCGACCGGGTCGCCATGCAGCCGGGCATGCCGCAGGGCTTCGGCACCGTCGGACCGGACGGCACGCCGATCTTCACCCTGCCGGGCAACCCGGTGAGCGCGTTCGTCTCGTTCGAGGTCTTCGTGCGGCCCGTCGTCCGCCGGATGCTCGGCGTGGAGCCGCTGCACCGGCCGACGGTGCGGGCGCTGCTGCTCGAGGGCCTGCGCTCCCCCGAGGGCAAGCGCCAGTTCGCGCGGGGCTGGCTGTCGGTGGAGAACGGCCGGTACGTCGTGCGCCCGGCGGGCGCGCAGGGGTCGCACCTCGTCAACGACCTCGCGCACGCGAACTGCCTCGTCGTCGTCCCCGAGGAGGTGACGGAGGTGCCGGCCGGTGGCACGGTGACCGTCATGGTCCTGGAGCGGCGGCTGTCGTGAGCGAGGGCCTCACCCACCTCGACGCGGCCGGTGCCGCCCGGATGGTCGACGTGTCCGGCAAGGACGTCACCGTGCGGACGGCGACCGCGACCGGGCGGGTGCTCGTCTCGGCCGAGGTGGTCGCCCTGCTGCGCGGCGGCGGCGTGCCGAAGGGCGACGCGCTCGCGGTCGCGCGGATCGCCGGGATCCAGGCGGCCAAGCGGACCCCCGACCTCGTGCCCCTGTGCCACCCGATCGCCATCCACGGGGTCACCGTCGACCTCGAGGTCCGAGACGACCACGTGGCGGTGCGGGCCGCCGTCCGCACCGCGGACCGCACCGGTGTGGAGATGGAGGCCCTCACCTGCGTCGCGGTGGCCGGGCTGGCGCTGGTCGACATGGTCAAGGCGGTCGACCCGGCGGCGGTCATCACCGACGTCCGCGTCGAGGAGAAGACCGGCGGGTCGTCGGGGCGCTGGTCGCGGTGAGGGCCCGGGTGGTGACCGCGTCGACCCGTGCGGCTGCGGGGACGTACGAGGACCGGTCGGGCCCGGTCGCGGCGCAGGCCCTGGCCGGGCTCGGCTTCGAGGTCGACGGGCCGGTCGTCGTCGCCGACGGCGCGCCGGTCGAGGCCGCGCTGCGTGCCGCGGTCGCCGAGGGGTTCGACCTCGTCGTGACCACGGGGGGCACCGGACTGACGCCGGCGGACCGCACTCCCGAGGCGACCCGGGCCGTCGTCGACCGCGAGGTGCCGGGGATCGCCGAGGCGGTCCGTGCCCACGGGGTCGCGCACGGGGTGCCCACGGCGGTGCTCTCCCGCGGGACGGCGGGGGTGGCCGGGCGGACCCTCGTCGTCAACCTGCCGGGGTCGCCGGGTGGGGTGCGCGACGGTCTGGCCGTGCTGGGCCCGGTCCTCGAGCACGCCGTCGCCCAGGTGGGCGGGGGCGACCACTGAACCGCCCGTGGCCGGTGACGCTGGCCGAGGGCCCGGTGGGCCTGCGTCCGATCCGGCAGACCGACCGCCGGGCCTGGCGCGACGTCCGGGCCCGCAACGCCGACTGGCTGCGCCCGTGGGACGCGACGTCGCCGGACTCGCTGACCGGCGTCCCCGTGACGTTCGGGGCCATGGTGCGGGCGCTGAACACCGACGCCCGGGCCGGCCGGCTGATGCCGTTCGTGCTCACCTACGGGGAGCGGCTGGTCGGCCAGGTGACGGTGGGCGGGATCTCCTGGGGGTCGCTCCGCTCGGCGCACATCGGCTACTGGGTCGACCGTTCGGTCGCCGGTCGGGGGATCGTGCCCACGGCCGTGGCCCTCGCCACCGACCACTGCTTCGCCGTCGGCCTGCACCGCATCGAGATCAACATCCGGCCGGAGAACGCGGCGTCCCTCCGCGTCGTCGAGAAGCTCGGCTTCCGGCCCGAGGGGATGCGGCTGCGCTACCTGCACATCGACCACGGCTGGCGCGACCACCTGTCCTTCGCGCTCACGGCCGAGGAGGTGCCGGGGGGCCTGCTCGCCCGATGGCGGGCCGCCGCCGGCCGACCGGGCGGCTGACCGCCGCGCGACACACCGACGACGGTGCGTGAGCAGACCCCGCCTGGCGCATAGCGTTCCCTTCCGTGAGCAGCGGCCTCATCTATGCGGTGATCGTCGGCCTGTGGGCCGTCGTCCTCGTCCCGATGTGGCTTCGGCGCCACGACGAGGTCAGCGAGAGCCGGTCCGTGGACCGCTTCCAGGGCGCCATGCGCACCCTGTCGCGCCGGTCGGCGACCGGCGACCGGCGCGAGGTGCTGCGCCACCGGCACAGCCCCCCCGCCGCGGCGCGACCCGACGGCGTCGCCGCCTCCGCCGCCTCCGCCTCCGCCTCCCCCGGCCGGCCGGCCGACCCGGCCGCCCGCCGCCGGCGCAGCCTGCTCGTGCTCGCCGGCGTGCTGCTGCTCGTCGGCGTCCTCGTCGTCGTCGGCGTCGCACCGTGGTGGGCGGCGGTGCTGCCGGCCGTGCTGCTCGGCGCGTTCGTGGCCCGCGCGCGGGTCGCGGCCCGGCGGCGGACCAGTCGGGAGCTGCAGGAGCGCCGGGCCAGGGCGGCGGCCGCCCGGCGCCGGCGGGACGCCGCGGTGGCCAGCCGGTACCGGCAGTCGGTCGGCGCCGCCCCCCGCGCCGACCTGGCGGTCGCGGTGGCCGCCGACGTGGCCGTCGACATCGCCGTCCCCGCCGCCGAGCCGGTGCGGCCCGCGCTGGAGTCGGAGCCGCTGTACGACGCCGTCGCCGAGCGCGTGTGGGAGCCGGTGCCGGTGCCCCTGCCGACGTACGTCACGGCTCCGAAGGCGCCCCGGTCGGTGCGGGTCATCGACCTCACCCAGCCGGGGTCCTGGACCTCGGGCCACCTCACCGAGGACGAGCAGCCGGTCGTCCCGGCCGAGGCCGCCGCCGTCCGCGACCCCGACAGCATCGTCACCGGCGAGCTGCTCGTCGAGCGTCGGCGCGCGGTCAACGACTGAGCCGGACCGTCCCGCCGTTTCCGGGCGGCCGGGCCGGCTTGCTATCCTCGCCTCTCCACCAGGGGCTGTAGCGCAGCTGGTAGCGCACCTCGTTCGCATCGAGGGGGTCAGGGGTTCGAGTCCCCTCAGCTCCACTCAGCCAGAGACCGGCCAGACTCCCGACGTCCCGCGTCGGTGGCTGCCGACGAGGTGGGTGTCCACGATCCCCACGGCCTCCATCAGGGCGAACACCGTCGTCGGCCCGACGAAGGTGAACCCCCGGGCGCGCAGCTCCTTCGACAGCGCGACCGACTCCGGCGAGCGGGTCGGGACCTCGTCCTGGGTGCGTGGCGCGGGAGTCGTCGCCGGGCGGAAGGACCAGACCAGGGCGGCCAGGCCGCCGTCCGCCCGCAGCCCGACGGTGGCCCGGGCGTTGGTGACCGTCGCGCGGATCTTCGCCCTGTTGCGCACGATGCCGGGGTCGGCCATCAGCCGCTCGACGTCGGCATCGGTGTAGGCGGCGACGGCGTCCGGGTCGAAGCCGGCGAAGGCGGCGCGGAACGCCGGGCGCTTGCGCAGGATCGTCACCCACGACAGGCCGGCCTGGAACGCCTCGAGGCTGAGCCGCTCGAACAGGCCGCGCTCGTCCCGCACCGGCAGCCCCCACTCGGTGTCGTAGTAGTCGCGCAGCAGCGGGTCCACGGCCGCCCAGGCGGGGCGGGCCAGGCCGTCGGCACCGACGACGGTCGCGTTCACCGCGCACCAGCCTCCCGTCTCATCGGACCGCCGGCTCAGATCCAGCCGCGGAACCACATCCGGCGCAGCCAGTCGTCGTAGGGCAGCTGGTCGGCGACCCAGACCGGCCACAGCCAGGCGGCGTTGGCAAGGACGACGAGGACGAAGGCGCCGACCGCGGCGGCACCCCACGCCCGGCGCCGCGGCGAGCCGTCGGGCGGGCCGAGCACCCGGCCGAGGGCCATGGCCAGGCCGAGGACGAGGAACGGCGCGAACGCGGTCGCGTACGTCGTGAAGACCGTGCGGTCCCGGTAGAGCAGCACCCAGGGCAGCCAGCCGGCGGCCACCCCCGCCAACACCGCGCCGGCGCGCCAGTCGCGGCCGCCGAGCCAGCGCCACAGCAGCCACAGCAGGGCGGCCGCGGCGGCCCACCACAGCACCGGGGTGCCAAGGGCCGTGATCTCCCGGGTGCAGCTGTCGGCGAGGCAGCCGTCCTCACCGCGCTCGACGGTCTCGGTGAAGAACGCGGTCGGCCGAAGCATGAGGATCCAGCCGGCCGGCTCCGCGGCGTACGCGTGCGCCGACTCGAGGTTGGTGTGGAAGCCCCACTGCTGCTGGTGGTAGCCGATGAGGGCGCGCAGCCGCTCGGGCAGAAAGCCGGGGCCGCCCGGCGTCAGCGTCCAGGTGCGCGACTGGGAGGGGTAGGTCACCAGCCAGGCCGACCACGACGCCAGGTAGACGCCGACCGCGACGACGACCGTGGACAGGAACGCCGGAACGGCGTCGCGGCGCGCGGTGGCGAGCAGCGGCTGTCGGACCCCGCAGGCGTGCCGCGCCCCGGCGTCCCACAGCACCGTCAGGACGCCGAACACGGCGACGAACCACAGCCCGCTCCACTTCGTCCCGCAGGCCAGGCCAAGGGCGACGCCCGCCGCCACCCGCCAGGGCCGCAGGCCGAGCCGCGGTCCGGGGTCGCCCGGCAGGGGCGGGCCGTGGCTCTCGGCCCAGTCGGCGAGCCGGCGGCGCGCCCGGTCGCGGTCGACGAGCAGCGCGCCGAAGGCCGCGACCACGAAGAAGGCGAGGATGCCGTCGAGCAGTGCCGTGCGGCTCACGACCAGCGACAGCCCGTCGAGGGCGAGCAGCAGCCCGGCCAGGCAGCCCAGCAGCGTGGAGCGGAACAGCCGGCGGCCGATCCGCGCGACCATGAGCACGGTCAGCGTGCCGAGGAGGGCGACGGGCAGCCGCCAGCCGAGCGGCTCCGGGCCGACGAGCCACTGCCCGGCCGCGATGACCCACTTGCCCACGGGCGGGTGGACGACGTAGGAGGCGTTGCCGGTGAAGACGTCGGTCCGGCCGTCGAGGATCAGCTGGTCCGCCTGCGGCACCGTCTCCTGCTCGAACCCGCCCTGCAGCAGCCCGAGCGCGTCCTTGGCGTAGTACGTCTCGTCCCACGAGAAGACGTGCGGGAAGCCGAGGTTGACCAGCCGCAGGACGGCGGCCAGCGCGGCGACCGCCAGTGGACCGAGCCAGCCCCACCAGCCGTCGTCGGGCAGGGGCGGGACGAGGCGGTCGCGCAACGGCGGACGGGGCACGGGGAGGTCATCGGACCCGGCGTCGGGGTCGACCGGCCGTGTGGTCGGGGCGGCCGCGTCCGCCGTCGTCGTCACCGGGACATGGTAGGCGGGCCGGTCCCCGGATCCTGCGAGGATGGCGCGGGTGAGCGGTCTCCTCGTCCTGGCTGGCACGCCGATCGGCCACCTCGGCGACGCCCCGCCGCGGCTCGCCGACGAGCTCGCTGTCGCCGACGTCGTCGCGGCCGAGGACACCCGCCGGCTACGGCGGCTCACCGCCGCCCTGGGCGTCACGCCGTCGGGGCGCGTCGTCAGCTACCACGAGCACAACGAGGCGGCCCGCACCCCCGAGCTGCTCGCCGCCCTGCGCGCAGGCTCCCGGGTGCTGCTGCTCACGGACGCCGGTATGCCGGCCGTCTCCGACCCCGGCTACCGCCTGGTGCGCGCCGCGGTGGACGCGGGGGTCCGCGTCACGGCGGTGCCCGGGCCGAGCGCCGTCCTCACTGCCGTGGCGGTGTCGGGGCTGCCGACCGACCGGTTCGCGTTCGAGGGGTTCCTGCCCCGACGAGCCGGTGAGCGCAGTGCCCGGCTGCGGGCCGTGGCCGACGACCCGCGCACGCTGGTGTTCTTCGAGGCGCCGCACCGGCTGGCGCGGACCCTGGCGGCCATGGCTGACGTGCTCGGGCCGGATCGGCCGGCCGCGGTCTGCCGGGAGCTGACCAAGACCTACGAGGAGGTCCGGCGCGGCCCGCTCGAGGAGCTGGCCCGGTGGGCTGCCGAGGGAGTGCGCGGGGAGGTCACGGTCGTCGTGGCCGGCCGCACCACCCGGTCCGCTGACGCCCCGGCGGACCCCGCCGCGCTGGCGGCTCGGGTGGCGGAGCGGGAGGCGGCCGGGGAGGCACGCAAGGCGGCCATCGTCGGCGTGGCCGCCGCGGCCGGCGTGCCCCGGCGGGCGGTCTACGACGCCGTCGTGGCGGCCCGTCATCTCGGGACGTAGGACCCCTTGCCAGCTCGGGCCCGCAGTGCAGACCATGGTGC
>JALOLN010000246.1 GCA_025455945.1 Actinomycetes bacterium | reverse complement strand
GCCCGCGACGACACGCGGGGCGGTCAGGTCCCGTACGGGTAGAACCCGCGTCCGGCCTTGCGGCCGAGGTCACCGGCCGTGACCATCCGCTGCAGCGTCTCGGGCGGGAAGAACTTGGCGTCCTGGGTGTCCGCGTAGATGTTGCGCGCGGCGTTGAGCATGATGTCCACACCGGTGAGGTCGATGGTCTCGAGGGGCCCCATCGCGTGCCCGAAGCCGAGCCGGCAGGCGGTGTCGAGGTCTGCGGCGCTCACGACGCCGGACTCCACCAGCCGGACGGCCTCCATGGCCAGCGCGGAGATCAGCCGGGTCGTCACGAAGCCCGCGACGTCCCGGTTGACGACCACGACGGTCTTGCCCACGGACTCCGCGAACTCCCGGGCCGCCGCGAGCGTGGCCGCCGAGGTCTTGAACCCCCGCACCAGCTCGCACAGCTTCATCATCGGCACCGGCGAGAAGAAGTGCGTGCCCACGACCGACTCGGGTCGCTCCGTCGCCGCGGCGATCGAGGTGATCGGGATCGCGGAGGTGTTGGTGGCCAGCACGGCACCCTCGGGCGCGGCCCGGTCCAGGACGCGGAAGACCTCGTGCTTGATCTCGACCTGCTCGAAGACCGCCTCCACGACGATGTCGACGCCGGCGGCCGCGCCCTCGAGGTCGGTCGTCGTGCGGATGCGGGCCAGTGCCGCCTCGACGTCGTCGGCGCTGATCGTGCCCTTGGCCGCGAAGCGCTCCAGCGACGCCCGGATCCCGGCCAGCCCGCGGTCCAGCTCGCGCGGTCCGACGTCCCGCAGCACCACGTCGTGGCCCGCCCGCGCCGCCACCTGGGCGATGCCCGACCCCATCAGACCCGCTCCGACGACCGCGATCCTCGACATGCCGCACTCCTTCGTCGGGCCCGGTACGACGAGCGCCGGTCCGGCTCTCGGGCCCTGCTCCGGACCCTAGCGCGGGGGCAGGAACCGGTCTCGTGGGGGTGCCGAGCGCCCCGGTTCCGGCGCACACTGGGACCCGTGCCGACGTGGGACGCCTTCTCCTTCGCCTTCGGCCCGCTGGTGGCCTTCGGGGTGCTCGGCGTCCTCGTCCTCGTCCTGCGCTGGGCGTTCCGCCGCGGCGGGTCGCTGGTCGAACGACCGCCGCGGGTCGGCGAGCCCGCCGACTACGGCCTGCTCGTCGCGGTCGCGGCGCCGCAGGACTACCCGGAGGGCGAGCGCCTGCGCCGGGCGCTGGAGGGGTTGGGGGTCCGGACGACGCTCACGATGACGACCGACGGCCCACGGCTGTACGTCTTCCCCTCCGACGCCGAGCGCGCGCGCACCTTCCTCGGCAGCAGCGGCACCACCGGCTGAGCATCAACCGGCGAAGTCGTCCGGGTCGGGCTCTCGGGTCACGTCGGCGCCGAGCGCCCGCAGCTGGGCGTCGAAGCCGGGGTAGCCCCGGTCGATGTGGTGGCTGTCGCTCACGGTGGTGACACCGTCCGCCACGAGGCCGGCGACCACCAGGCCGGCCCCGGCGCGGATGTCCGTGGCCCGCACGGGGGCGCCTGACAGTCGCTCACGGCCCCGGACGACGGCGTGGTGGCCGTCGGTGCGCACGTCCGCCCCCAGCCGGGCCAGCTCGTCGACGAACATGAACCGGGCCTCGTAGACGTTCTCGGTGACCATGGCCGATCCCTCCGCCACGGCGTTCAGCCCGAGGACCATCGGCTGCAGGTCCGTGGGGAAGCCCGGGTACGGCAGGGTGACCACGTCCACGGCCCGGGGACGGCGGTCCATGCTCACCCGGAAGCCGTCGGGCAGCCGCGCCACCTCAGCACCGGCGGTGGCCAGCTTGTCGAGGGCGATCTCCAGGTGCTCCGCGCGGGCGTGGCGGACCGTGACGTCCCCGCGGGTCATCGCCGCCGCGATGGCCCAGGTGCCGGCGATGATCCGGTCCGGGACGGTGGCGTGGTCGACCGGGTGCAGCGCGTCGACGCCCTCGACCTCCAGGGTGGACGTGCCGATGCCACCGATCCGCGCCCCCATCTGCGTGAGCATGACGGCCAGGTCGACGATCTCCGGCTCGCGGGCGGCGTTGTCGATCGTCGTCGTCCCCCGGGCCAGGACGGCGGCCATCAGCAGGTTCTCGGTGGCCCCGACGCTGGGGAAGTCCAGCCAGATCGGCGCGCCCACCAGGCCCTGCGGCGCCTTGGCCACGATGAACCCGTGCTCGGTCTCGACGGTGGCCCCGAGCCGCTCCAGGCCGTCCACGTGGAAGTCCAGCGGGCGGGAGCCGATCGCGTCGCCACCCGGTCGGGCCACGTCGGCGGCGCCGCAGCGGGCGACCAGCGGACCGAGCACGCAGATCGAGGCCCGCATCCGGCGAACCAGGTCGTAGTCGGCCTGGTGGCCGGGCTGCTCCGGCACGGTGATGCACACCGCCGCCGCGTCGGCGTCCCGCTGCACCGTGCAGCCGAGCCGCTGCAGCAGCTCGCCCATGATCTGGACGTCCAGGATCTCCGGCACCTCGCGGATCGTCGTCGTGCCCGGCGCGAGCAGCGCGGCCGCCATGAGCTTCAGGACGCTGTTCTTGGCCCCCGGCACCCGGACCTCGCCGACGAGCCGAGCCCCGCCGACGACCCGGAACCGCTCCACCGGGCCAGACTACGGGCGTCCCGACTAGGCTCGTGGGGTGGTCAACCTCACCCGCATCTACACCCGCACCGGCGACGACGGGACCACGGCCCTCGGGGACTTCTCCCGGACGTCGAAGAACGACCCGCGCCTGGTCGCCTACGCCGACGTCGACGAGGCGAACGCGGCGATCGGCGTGGCGCTCGCGCTCGGCGGGCTGCCGGACGACGTCCGGCGACTGCTGCTGCGCGTGCAGAACGACCTCTTCGACGTGGGGGCCGACCTGTGCACGCCGGTCGTGGACAGCCCCGAGCACCCCCCGCTGCGCGTCGAGGAGGGCTACGTCGCCGTCCTCGAGCAGGCCTGCGACGCCTACAACGCCGACCTGGAGCCGCTGCGCTCGTTCGTCCTGACCAGCGGCACGCCCGGGTCGGCCCTGCTGCACGTGGCGCGAACCGTCGTGCGGCGCGCGGAACGCTCCACCTGGGCGGCCCTGGAGGTGCACGGCGCGACGATGAGCACCACGCCCGCGAAGTACCTCAACCGGCTGTCCGACCTGCTGTTCATCCTGTCCCGGGTCGCGAACACACCCGCCGCCGGCGGGGAGGGCGACGTCCTCTGGCAGCCCGGCGCGAACCGGTAGGCCACCGCCCCACCAGGGCGCTCAGTGCAGGTGCCCGCCCTGGTGACCGACGGCCGCGGTCAGCCGGCTCTCGGCCCGCCGCATCGCCGCGAGCTCCTCCGGGG
>JALOLN010000245.1 GCA_025455945.1 Actinomycetes bacterium | reverse complement strand
GCGGGGCGGGTGCTCACCGTCGAGGGGGCCCGCGAGCACAACCTGCGCGACGTCACGGTGTCGTTCCCGCTCGGCACGTTCACGGCCGTGACCGGCGTCAGCGGGTCGGGCAAGTCGACCCTGGTCAACGACATCCTCTACAACGTCCTGGCGCGCGACCTCAACGGCGCCCGCACGGTGCCGGGGCGGCACCGCCGGGTCCGTGGCACCGAGTTCGTCGACAAGGTCGTGCACGTGGACCAGAGCCCGATCGGCCGTACCCCGCGGTCGAACCCGGCGACGTACACGGGCGTCTTCGACCACGTGCGGCGGCTTTTCGCCGAGACGACCGAGGCCAAGGTCCGTGGGTACCTGCCGGGCCGGTTCTCCTTCAACGTCAAGGGCGGCCGCTGCGAGGCGTGCGCCGGTGACGGCACTATCAAGATCGAGATGAACTTCCTGCCGGACGTCTACGTGCCCTGCGAGGTCTGCCACGGGGCGCGGTACAACCGGGAGACGCTGGAGGTCCACTTCAAGGGCAAGACGATCGCCGAGGTCCTCGACCTGTCGATCGAGGAGGCGCTGGAGTTCTTCCACGCCGTCCCGCCGATCGCCCGGCACCTCGGTACCCTCAACGACGTCGGCCTCGGGTACGTGCGCCTCGGCCAGCCGGCGCCGACCCTCTCCGGCGGCGAGGCTCAGCGGGTCAAGCTGGCGTCGGAGCTGCAGAAGCGGTCCACCGGACGCACCGTGTACGTCCTCGACGAGCCCACCACCGGGCTGCACTTCGAGGACATCCGCAAGCTCCTGGGTGTCCTCGGCCGCCTCGTCGACGCCGGCAACACCGTCATCGTCATCGAGCACAACCTCGACGTCATCAAGACCGCCGACTGGGTCGTCGACCTCGGCCCCGAGGGGGGCCGGGGCGGCGGGCGGATCGTCAGCGAGGGCACGCCGGAGGACGTCGCCATGGACGAGGCCAGCCACACCGGGGCGTTCCTGCGTCAGATCCTGGCCGACCGGCCGGCACCGGCCCGCCCCAAGCGGCGCCGGGCGGCCGCCCGGGCTAGCGTGGGCTGACCGGTCACGCTGAGCGAGGGGGACGAGATGGACGAGCAGCCGGCATCGATCGACCGCCGCACGGTGCTGCGCGGCGCCGTGGTCGCAGGGGCGGCCGGGATTGTCGGCGTCGGGCTGGCGGGGTGCTCCTCCGACGACGACGGCGACGGCGGCGACGGCGGCGGTGGGCTGGAGAGCCCGGTGAACGTCCCCGTGGCCGAGGTCCCGGTCGGCGGCGGGGTCATCGTCGGCTCGGGGCCCGTTGTCGTCACCCAGCCCGAGGCCGGCACCTTCAAGGCGTTCAGTGGGGTGTGCACCCACCAGGGCTGCCCGGTGAGCTCGGTGGGCGATGGCACCATCACGTGCAACTGCCACGGCAGCCAGTTCTCGGTGGACGATGGCTCGGTCACGGCCGGGCCGGCCCGCCGGGCGCTCGCCGAGCTCACCGTCACCCTGGACGGCGACCAGCTCGTCGTCAGCTGACGTCCGTCCCCCCACTCGCCCCCCACCCGGCGCCTTCTGGCGTACACCCCGGCCCTCGCCCGCCGTCGAGGCCCCGGGGAGGCGCCACAAGGTGAGGGGGGTGGACGTCGGTGGGCGGTCGTAGGCTGCACCGCGTGGCGGACCCGACGACGTACCGCCCGGCGCCCGGGTCGGTGCCCGACTCCCCAGGGGTCTACCGGTTCCGGGACGCCCAGGGCCGCGTGGTCTACGTCGGCAAGGCCAAGAGCCTGCGGCAGCGGCTCGGCTCCTACTTCCAGAACCTGGCCGCCCTGCACCCCCGCACCCAGACCATGGTCCAGACCGCGGCGTCGGTCGACTGGACCGTCGTGGGCACCGAGGTCGAGGCGCTCCAGCTCGAGTACTCCTGGATCAAGGAGTTCGACCCCCGCTTCAACGTCAAGTACCGCGACGACAAGAGCTACCCCTACCTCGCGGTAACGGTGGGGGAGGAGTACCCGCGGATCCAGGTGATGCGCGGGGCGCGCCGCAAGGGGGTGCGCTACTTCGGCCCGTACGCCCACGCCTGGGCGATCCGGGAGACCGTCGACCTGCTGCTCCGCGTCTTCCCCGCACGCACCTGCAGCGCCGGGGTCTTCCGGCGGGCCGGGCAGGTGGGGCGGCCGTGCCTGCTGGGCTACATCGGCAAGTGCTCCGCGCCCTGCGTCGGCCGGGTCGATGCCGCCGAGCACCGCCGGATCGTCGACGACTTCGTCGCGTTCATGTCCGGCCAGACGACGCCGTTCCTGCGCCGGCTCGAGGCCGAGATGCGCGACGCCGCAGCGGCGCTCGACTTCGAGCGGGCGGCCCGGCTGCGCGACGACGCCGGGGCGCTGCGCCGCGCCATGGAGCAGAACGCCGTCGTCCTGGGCGACGGCACCGACGCCGACGTGATCGCCCTGGCCGAGGACCCGCTCGAGGCCGCCGTGCAGGTCTTCCACGTGCGGGGCGGGCGGGTGCGCGGGCAGCGCGGCTTCGTCGTCGAGCGGGTCGAGGAGCTCACCACCGCCGAGCTGGTCGGCCACCTGCTGCTCCAGCTCTACGGCGGGGAGGAGGGCGACGCCGTCCCGCGGGAGGTGCTCGTCCCGGAGCTGCCCGAGGACGCCGACGCGCTGGCCGCCTGGCTGTCAACCCTGCGCGGCGCCCAGGTCGACCTGCGGGTGCCGCGGCGCGGCGACAAGAGGGCGCTGCTGGAGACCGTGGCCCGCAACGCCCAGCAGTCCCTGGTGCTGCACAAGACGAAGCGGGCGGGCGACCTCACGACCCGCAGCCAGGCCCTGCAGGAGCTGCAGGAGGCCCTGGACCTGGCCCAGGCCCCGCTGCGCATCGAGTGCATCGACGTGTCCAACCTCCAGGGCACCGACGTGGTCGCCGCCCTGGTCGCGTTTGAGGACGGTCTGCCCCGCCCCGCGGAGTACCGGCGGTACGCCCTCAAGGGGGTCGGCGGCGACGGCCGCGGACCGGACGACGTCGCGAGCATCCACGAGGTCGTCACCCGCCGGTTCCGCCGCCTGCTGGAGGAGCGGGCGGCCTCGCCCGACCCGGACCTCGGCCCGGACGCCGGCCGCCCCCGCCGGTTCAGCTACCCGCCCAACCTCCTCGTGGTGGACGGCGGCCCGCCGCAGGTCGCCGCCGCCCAGCGAGCCCTGGACGAGGTAGGGGTCGACGACGTCGCGCTCGTCGGCCTGGCCAAGCGGCTGGAGGAGGTGTGGCGGCCCGGGGACCCGGACCCCGTCGTCCTGCCCCGCACCAGCGAGGGGCTGTTCCTGCTCCAGCGGGTGCGCGACGAGGCGCACCGGTTCGCGATCCGCTACCACCGGAGCAAGCGGTCG
>JALOLN010000244.1 GCA_025455945.1 Actinomycetes bacterium | reverse complement strand
CGGCGGGACGACGCGTGGCTGGCCACCTGGTCGCAGGCCGACGCCGTCGTCGCCCACCCCCTCGACCCGCTGGCGCTGACTGGGGCCGTGGACCGGCTGCTGCGGGCCCGCCTCGGCGCGGCACCGGCCGCCCCGGTCGGCTGAGCGACGCCCTCGTGGGCGCCCCCACCTGGCCCTCCCTGCTCACCTCGCTGCTGCACGGCGAGTCGCTGCGCGCCGAGGAGACGGCGTGGGCGATGGGCGAGATCATGTCCGGGGAGGCGACGCCCGCCCAGGTGGCCGGCTTCGTCGTCGCGCTGCGCGCCAAGGGCGAGACCGGCGAGGAGATGGACGGCCTGGTCCGGGCCATGCTCGCGCACGCGCACCGCATCGAGGTGCCCGGGCCGGTGCTGGACATCGTCGGGACCGGTGGAGACCGCGCCCACACGGTGAACATCTCGACCATGGCGGCCCTGGTCGCCGCGGGTGCGGGGGCCCGCGTGGTCAAGCACGGCAACCGGGCGGCCTCGTCGTCGTGCGGGTCCGCGGACCTGCTCGAGGAGCTCGGCGTCGTCCTCGTGCTGCCGGCCGAGGCGGTGGCCCGGCTCGCCGTCGACGTCGGCATCACGTTCTGCTTCGCCCAGGTGTTCCACCCGGCGATGCGGCACGCCGCCGTCCCGCGCCGGGAGCTCGGCGTCGCCACCGCCTTCAACTTCCTCGGCCCGCTTACCAACCCGGCACAGCCGGCCGCCCAGGCGATCGGCTGCGCCGACGCCCGGATGGCGGCGGTGATGGCCGACGTGTTCGCCCGGCGCGGGGTCTCCGCCCTGGTCTTCCGTGGGGACGACGGCCTGGACGAGCTCACGACGGCGACCACCTCGCGGGTGTGGCGGGTCCGTGGTGGCACGGTGCGCGAGGAGGTGCTGGACCCGAGCCGGCTCGGGCTGGCCGTGCCCGGCGAGGGGGCGCTGCGCGGGGGCGACGCCGCGACCAACGCCGAGGTCGCCCGGCGGCTGCTGGCCGGCGAGCCCGGGCCGGTCCGCGACGCCGTCCTGCTCAACGCCGCTGCGGCGCTGGTGGCCCTGGACCTGGCCGCGCCGCCGGCGGGGTCGGACGAGCCGGCGTCCGAGCGACCGCTGGGGGAGCTGCTCCCCCCGGCCCTGGAGCGGGCGGCCGGGGCGGTCGACTCCGGGGCCGCCGCCGAGGTCCTGCGGCGCTGGGTCGCGGCCTCGCGGGCAGCGGCCGGCTAGCCGGTCAGCTGGCGGGTCAGGCGCCGTCCTCGAGGCCGAGGGCGAACGCGGCCTCGAGGTCGTGCCGGCTGTAGGTGCGGAAGGCGATGTGGGTCTCGGTGGCCAGGACGCCCGGCACCTTGTTGAGCGTGCCGGCGATGACGTCGGCCAGCTCGTCGTGGGAGCGGACCCGGACCATCGCGATGAGGTCCATCTCGCCGGTCACGGAGTAGACCTCGCTGACGCCCGGGAGCGCCGCGATGGCCTCGGCCACCTCGGGGATCTGGTCGACCTCGGTCTTGACGAGCACGATCGCGGTGATCACGGGCCGACTCTAGCGGCGGACGGTCGACGCGGTCAGCGGGCCGGGCGCAGCCGGCGCCGGTCGGCTCCGGGGTCGGCGGGACCCGTCACCGGCGCGTACCGGTCCCGGTGCGACCCGCCGCCGTGGGCCGGGCTGGCCCACACCCCGTCGACGTGGACCAGGCGCACGCCGGGCAGCTCGAGCCAGCGCAGCACGCACTCGGTCTCCTCGGCGCTGGCCGCCGGAGTCGGGCCCACGCCCGCCAGGACCCGCTCGGCCGTCGCCACGAGGGCGTCGGCCACCGCCCGCGGGTCGACGCCCCGGGGGGCGACGTCAGTGCCGGCCAGCCGGCCGTGCCGGACGACGGTCACCTCCCAGCCACCGTCGACGGTGGGGCGGGCCGCGACCAGCTCGGGGCACCCGGCCAGTGCGGCCAGCCGGTGCATCCGGGCCGCGGCGCGTACCAGCGCCCCGGTGCGGTCCCGGTGGGCGGCGGCGTCCTCGTACCGCTGGGCGTCGGACAGGGCGGCCACCTTGGCCTCCAGCCGGGCCAGGACGGCCCGCAGGTCGCCGCCCAGCGCCGTGCGGACGGCGTCGGCGTGGACGGCGTACTGCTCGACGCTCTCCGCCCCCGTGCAGGGCGCCCCGCACCGCCCCATGCCCTCGAGCGCGCAGGGGGACCGGTTCGGGCGGGCCGGCAGCCGGCCGGGGCACTGGCGCACCGGCACGGCCTCGTGCAGCGCCGTCATGGCCGCCTCGGCGACCGCACGCGAGCCGAACGGGCCGAGGTAGGCGGCGCCGTCGTCGCGCAGGTCGCGGACGACCGACAGCCGGGGGAACGGCTCGACGGTGAGCTTCAGCCACTGCGCCCGCTCGGGGAAGCGGGACCGCCGGTTGTACCGGGGCTTGTGCGCGGCGATGAGCCGCAGCTCGCGCACCTCGGCCTCCAGCACCGTGGGGCACGGCACGTGCCGGACCCGGGCGGCGAGGCCGACCATCTCGGCCATCCGGGTGCGGGTCTCGCTGGCGGTGAAGTACGAGCGCACCCGGCGGCGCAGGTCGGTGGACCGCCCGACGTAGAGCACCCGGCCCTCGGCGTCCTCGAACAGGTACACCCCCGGGCCGCTGGGCAGCCCCTCGGCGAGGTGCCGCTTGCGGCGCAGCGCGGCGGGGACCCGGGAGGAGTAGGTCGTGAGCTCCTCCAGGGTGTCCACGCCCTGGGTGCCGACCCGCTCGATGAGCCCGTGCAGGACGTCGACGGTGGCGCGGGCGTCGTCCAGGGCCCGGTGGGTCGGGGTGGTGGTGGCCCGGAACAGGCGGGCCAGCGTCGCGAGCTTGCAGTCGGGCGCCTCGTCGCGCAGCACCACCGCGCGGGCCAGCCGGGCGGTGTCCAGCACGCCGAACGCCGGCCAGGGCAGGTCGAGGCGCTCGGCGGCGGCGCGCAGGAAGCCGACGTCGAACGGTGCGTTGTGCGCCACCAGGACCGCGCCCCGGGCGAACTCGAGGAAAGCCGGGAGCACGGCGTCGATCCGCGGGGCGTCGGCCACCATCGCGTCGCTGATGCCGGTGAGCACCTGGATGAACGGAGGGATCGGGGTGCCCGGGTCGACCAGGGTCTGCAGCTCCCCGAGGACCTCGCCGCCGCGGACCTTGACCGCGCCGACCTCCGTGATCGCGCAGTCGGCGGGGGAGCCGCCGGTCGTCTCGAGGTCGACGACGACAAACGTGACCTCGCGCAGCGGGGTGCCCAGCTCGTCGAAGGTGCCCTGGTGGGCGACGAGGAGATGGGGCGCGGCGGACACGGCTCCGACGCTAGGCGGCCCCTCCGGGTCGCCAGGGCAGCCACATCGTCACCGCCACGGGGGAGGAGGGGTGGGGTGGAGGAGGGGTGGAGGGGGCTTAGCCTGGCGCCACCGTCACACCGCCTGGAGCCCACCGTGCCCGCACCCCTTCCCACCCCCAGCACCCGCTGGCGCTGCACGCAGTGCGGCAACCTCACCCGGTTCGACGTCACCCGCACCAGCCGGGTGCGCGAGTTCGTGCACCTCGACCTGGCGGGGGAGCCGCAGGTGGAGGAGCGCGAGGTGCTGACGGAGTCCCTCGACGAGGTGCGCTGCCGATGGTGCCAGGGGGTCGACACCGTGGAGCTGGTCGCGCGTCCGGACGCCGGGGGGCCGCTGCCGGATCCCGCGTCGACGTGACGGCAGGGGACGCCGGTCCGACGACGGGGCCGCTGCCTGAGCCGGTCAGGCAGCGGGTCCTGGCCATGGCCGCGGCGGCCCTCGGCGCGATGGCGGCCGACGAGGTGCCCGCCCCGTTGAAGGCGGTGGCCCGGTTCACGCCCGCCAAGCGGGTCCGTGCCGGGGGCGCCCAGCTCGGCGCCGTCCTGGAGTCCGACCCGCTGTTCCGGCAGCGGGTGGCCGACCGCGTCCGGGTGGACCACCCGGAGCTCACCGAGGCGCTGGCCCGGGGCGAGCGCCCACCGGCGGCGGACCCTCTGGAGGTCGCCGCGCTGGCCTACCTGCTGCGCTCCCCGGGCTGGACCGACGTCGTCCGGGCCGCGGAGAGCGAGCTGGAGCGGTCGGCGCGGGCCGCGCAGGGGGAGGCCCAGGCCCAGACCGTCGCGCGGCTGCAGGAGCAGCTCGCCGCTCTCCGGGCGCAAGCGCGCACCGCATCCGACCGGGCTCGCGACGACCTGGCGGCGGCCCGGACCGAGACCGCCGCCCTGCGCCGCAGGGTGCGGGAGGTGGAGGCACAGATGCGCCGGGCCGAGGCGACCGCCGCCGCGGCCGAGCAGTCCGCGACGACGGTTCGGGAGGAGGCCCGCGCCCAGGCGGCCGCCGCGGACGCCGAGCAGCGTCGGCTGCGGGCCCGTCTCGGGGACGCCGAGGCGGCTCTGGACGCGGCGCGGCGGGCCGCCCGCGAGGGGCGGGGGGCCGCCGACGTCCGGCTGCGGCTGCTCCTGGACACCGTGCTGGAGGCCGCCCAGGGGCTGCGCCGGGAGCTCGCGCTGCCGCCGGTGACCGCCCGTCCGGCGGACTCCGTCGGCGGGGTGGCACCGCC
>JALOLN010000243.1 GCA_025455945.1 Actinomycetes bacterium | reverse complement strand
GTCGTCGGTGAGGGTCGTCGCCCCGAGGCGGATCGTCGCCTCGTACTCCTTCTCGGTGAGGGCCAGGTGGCCCAGCAGCCGGGTCGCCCGGCCGAGCCCGAGCACGAGCACACCGGTCGCCATCGGGTCGAGGGTGCCGGCGTGCCCGACGCGGCGGGTCCCGGCCAGCCGCCGGACCCGGGCCACCACGTCGTGGGAGGTCCAGCCGGCCGGCTTGTCGACGACGAGCAGGCCGGACGGCGGCTCGGTCACGCCCGCTCGGCTGCGGCGTCGGCCCCGGCCCCGTCCTCGGCGTCGTCGTCCGGCGGGGCCCGGTACGGGTCGGGCGCGCCGGCGAAGCTGGCCGACGCGGCGACCTGGTGGACCCGGGCGTCCTCGGCCGCGGCGACCCTCAGCAGGTCCTCGATGTGCCGGGCGTTCTCCGGCACCGCGTCGGCGACGAAGGCGAGGGTCGGCGTGAAGCGCACCCCGGTCTGGCGGCCGACCTCGCTGCGCAGCACGCCGCGGGCGCTGTCCAGCGCGGCGGCGGTCTCCGCCCGCGCGGTCTCGTCGCCGTACACCGTGTAGAAGACGGTCGCCTCGCGCAGGTCGTTGGTGACCCGGGCGTCGGTGACCGTGATGAAGCCGAGCCGTGGGTCCTTGACCCGCTTCTCGAGGGTCTCCGCGACCACGACCCGGATCCGGTCGGCCAGCTTGCGGGCCCGTGCCTCGTGGCTGCTCACTCGTCCTCCTCGGTGTAGAAGCGTCGCCGGGTGTGGAGCAGCTCCAGCTCCGGCCGCGCCGCGACCAGCCGCTCGCAGGCGTCCAGGACGTCGACGCAGTGGCCGCGGTCCGCGGCCACCACCGCCACGCCGACCAGCGCCCGGCGGTGCAGGCCCAGGTGCCCGGCCTCGGCTGCGGCGACGGCGAAGCGCCGCCGCAGCTCGGCGACCACGGGCCGCACCACCGTCCGCTTCTCCTTCAGCGAGTGGACGTCGCCGAGGAGCAGGTCCAGCTCCAGCGTCCCGACGTGCACGGGCTAGGTGCGCGGCTTCTCGCGCAGCTCGTAGGTCTCGATGACGTCGTCGACCTTGAGGTCGTTGAACGACCCGAGGCCGATGCCGCACTCGAACCCCTCGCGCACCTCCGTGGCGTCGTCCTTGAACCGCCGGAGCGACTCGATGGTGAGGCTCTCGGCCACCACAGCACCGTCGCGGACCAGCCGCGCCTTGCTGTTGCGGACGATCGTCCCCGAGCGGACCAGGCAGCCGGCGATGTTGCCGAACTTCGAGGAGCGGAAGACCTCCCGCACCTCCGCGGTGCCGAGCTGCACCTCCTCGTAGACCGGCTTGAGGAGGCCCTTGAGCGCCGCCTCGACGTCGTCGATGGCCTGGTAGATGACCGAGTAGTAGCGCACGTCGACGCCCTCACGGTCGATGAGCTCGCCGACCCGCTCCGCAGGGCGGACGTTGAACCCGATGATGACGGCGTCGGACGCCACGGCCAGGTTGACGTCGTTCTGCGTGATCGCGCCGACCCCGCGGTCGATGACGCGCAGCGAGACCTCGTCGCTGATCTCGATGTTGAGCAGCGCGTCCTCGAGGGCCTCCACCGAGCCGGAGACGTCGCCCTTGAGGATGAGGTTGAGCTGCTGGACCTCGCCGCGCTCCATGGACTTGAGGAAGTCCTCCAGCGTGCGCCGCCCGCGGGCCTTGGCCAGCGCCGCGTTGCGCTCCCGGGCGGCCCGTGTCTGGGCGATCTGACGGGCCATCCGGTCCTCGGGGACGACGAGGAAGTTGTCGCCCGCGTCGGGCACGGCAGTCAGGCCGAGCACCTGGACCGGCCGGGACGGGCCCGCCTCGTCGACGTGGTCGCCCTTCTCGTCGAGCATGGCCCGGACCCGGCCGAACGCCTCGCCCGCCACGATCGAGTCACCGGGACGCAGCGTGCCGCGCTGGACGAGGACCGTCGCCACCGGCCCCCGGCCACGGTCGAGGTGGGCCTCGATCGCCACACCCTGCGCCGGCATGGTCGGGTTGGCCCGCAGGTCCAGCGACGCGTCGGCGGTGAGCACGACCGCGTCGAGGAGGTCGTCGATCCCGAGCCCCTGCTTGGCGGAGACGTCGACGAACATGGTGTCGCCGCCGTACTCCTCGGCGACCAGCCCGTACTCGGTGAGCTGACCGCGCACCTTCGCCGGGTCGGCGCCCTCCTTGTCGATCTTGTTCACGGCCACGACGATCGGCACGCCGGCGGCCTGGGCGTGGTTGAGCGCCTCGATGGTCTGCGGCTTCACGCCGTCGTCCGCCGCCACGACGAGGACGGCGATGTCGGTCACCTGGGCACCGCGGGCCCGCATGGCCGTGAACGCCTCGTGGCCGGGGGTGTCGATGAACGTGATCCGGCGGTCGCCCTCGCCCGTCGCCGCCCGCACCTGGTAGGCGCCGATGTGCTGGGTGATGCCCCCCGCCTCGCCGCGGACGACGTCGGTGTGCCGGATCGCGTCCAGCAGCTTGGTCTTGCCGTGGTCGACGTGACCCATGACGGTCACCACCGGCGGCCGGGCCACCAGTGCCGACTCGTCGCCCTCGTCCTCACCGAACTCGAGGTCGAAGGACTCGAGCAGTTCGCGGTCCTCGTCCTCCGGCGAGACGACCTGGACGTCGAAGTCCAGCTCGGCTCCCAGCAGCTGCAGCGTCTCGTCGTTCACCGACTGCGTGGCGGTGACCATCTCACCGAGGCCGAAGAGGATCCGGACCAGGGCAGCCGGGTCGGCGCCGATCTTCTCGGCGAAGTCGGTGAGCGAGGAGCCGCGTGGCATGCGCACGGTGGCCCCGCCGCCCCGGGGGGCGGTGACGCCGCCGATGCTCGGAGCCTGCATGTTGTCGAACTCTTGACGCCGCTGCTTCTTGGACTTGCGGCCGCGGGCCGGCTTGCCGCCGGGGCGTCCGAACGCTCCGGCCGTACCGCCACCGCGGCCCCGGCCACCGCCGCCGGGACGACCGGCGAAGCCCCCACCGCCGCCGGGTCGGCCGGCGAAGCCGCCACCGCCGCCGGGACGCCCCGCGCCACCAGGGGCACCGGGACGACCGCCGCCGGGTGCTCCGGGCCGGCCGGTGCCGGCACCTGCGCCGGGACGACCTGGCCCGGCCGGACGACCCGCCGGGGGGCGGGCCGGCATCATGCCGGGGTTGGGCCGGGGGGCGCCGGGGACGCCGCCCGCGCGCGGGCCCGGCATCATGCCGGGATGCGGCCGGGGGGCGCCAGGCACGCCGCCGGGGGCACCGGGGCTGGCCGGGCGCGCCGCCGGGGGCCGGCCCATGCCGGTGGCCGCCGAGCTGAAGGGGTTGTTGCCCGGTCGGGGTCCGCCCGGCCGCGGCCCGGGCCGCGGCCCGGGGGTGGGGGCGGCCGGCGGGGCGGCCGGCGGAGCCGCAGGACCGGCAGCGGCTGC
>JALOLN010000242.1 GCA_025455945.1 Actinomycetes bacterium | reverse complement strand
CCGGTGCGACGTCCCGAGGTAGGTCGTGGCGACGGCGGCCAGCGCCTCCACCTGGGCCGGGCGGACCTTGCTCGGCCCGGAGCCGAACCGGCCGTCGGCGGGCAGCAGGTCGGGGGGGATCACGATGCTCGTGGGGTCGGCCATGCCCACGAGCCTAGGTGAGGGATAGCAGGACATCGTGCCGGTTTGACTGGCAGGGCTTCGTTCCGGGTTCGGTTCGTGGTTGTCGCAGGACATCGTTCCGGTTCGCTCGGTTCTTCGTGTCGTCGAGGAGCCGAGGAGTTGGGGTGGAAGAGGCGGAGCTGCGGATCGAGGCGGTGCGGCGACGGCTGGCCGGGGAGAGCGCCCAGTCGATCGCGACCAGGTTGGGCCGGTCGAGCCGGTGGGTGCGGAAGTGGACGGCTCGTCATGCCGAGGAGGCCGCGAGCGAGGAGACCTGGGCGCAGGGTCACTCGCGTGCCCCGCTGGGCTGCCCGACGCGTACCGACGAACAGGTCCGCCGGCTCATCGTCGAGGTCCGCCAGCGGCTCACGGCGAACCCGAGGTCTCAGTACGGGGCGCTGGCGATCGCCTGGGAGCTCCGCAAGCTGGGCGTCGACCCGGTGCCGGGACCATGGACCATCAACCGGGTCATCGCGGCCGCGGGGCTGGCCCGCCCACGGCGGCGC
Source organism: Actinomycetes bacterium (assembly GCA_025455945.1). Lineage (GTDB taxonomy): Bacteria > Actinomycetota > Actinomycetes > Prado026 > Prado026 > Prado026. Next base: position 2,772 of record JALOLN010000242.1, on the reverse strand, counting down.
GTCCAGGGCTATCAGAGCCGCGGGGTTCCCTACCCGCAGGTGCCGGCGCAGGTCCAAGACCTCCACCAGGTCGACATGATCGGGCCGCGCCATCTCGAGGGCGCGGTCCGGTTCAGCGCCCTGAACCTGGTCGATGTCGGCTCCCACAGTGCCGGGTCGGTGATCCTGCCCGGTCCCCGTCCGCCGTTGATGGCCAAGGCGCTGGTCGAAGTCTGGCAGCGCGTCGGCATCCCGGTGCGCTGCCAGATGGACAACCACAGCACCTTCCGTGGCGGCATCCCGCCGCACGCGCACCTGTTCGGACCGGTCGTGGCGACCTGCCTGGACCTCGATGTCGTCCCACGGTTCATCCCGCTCCGGGAGCCGTGGCGCAACGGTGTGGTGGAGCACTTCAACGACGTGTGGGACAAGTCGTTCTACCGCACCGCCCGCTTCGGCAGCATCGACGAGCTGACCCGCGAGAACGCCGCCTTCGAGGCCTTCCACAACCGAGAGCACCGCTACAGCGCCCACCGAGGCAAGAGTCCCGACGAGATGACCGCCGGGCTGCACATCCAGATCCCCGCCAGCGGCTACCAACCGCCCGGGAGCCTGCCGCGCCGCGGCCGCATCGAGGTCGTCCGCTTCATCCGGTCCGACCAGCGCCTGGACCTCTTCGGCAAGAAGATCACCCTCGACGCCGCACACGCCTACAGCTACGTCACAGCAATCATCCGGCCCAGATCCCAGACACTGACCGTCATCACCGTGCACGGCGAGATCGTCCACGAGAGCAAGTTCCCCGTCGCGACCCAGCTGCGATGACCGGAACGACGTCCTGCCACACGGCCAACTCAGACCGGACCGGAACGATGTCCTGCGTGGCAACACCTAGGCTCCGGGCAGGGGCGCCGACAGGGAGAGGGGCAGACCGTGGCCGGGACCGGCATCTCGTGGGACGTCGTCCGGGTGGACAAGCCGGGTGACGTCAACGTCGTCATCGGGCAGGCCCACTTCATCAAGACGGTGGAGGACCTGCACGAGGCCCTCGTCGGGGTCAGCCCGCACCTGCGGTTCGGCCTGGCCTTCTGCGAGGCGTCGGGGCCGAGACTGGTGCGGCGCTCGGGGAACGACCCCGAGCTGGTCGACCTCGCGGTGCGGACGGCGTCGGCGATCGCCGCCGGGCACAGCTTCGTCGTCTTCCTGCGCGAGGGCTTCCCGGTCAACGTGCTCAACCCGGTGAAGTCCGTCCCGGAGGTGTGCACCCTGTTCTGCGCGACCGCGAACCCGGTGGACGTGCTCGTCGCCGTGACCGGCCTGGGGCGGGGCATCGTCGGCGTCGTCGACGGCGAGCCGCCGCTGGGCGTCGAGACCGACGAGGACGCCGCCGGCCGGCGCTCGCTGCTGCGGGCGATCGGCTACAAGCTCTGACTCAGCGCACCGGCGGCCCGGGCTGGTGGTAGACGCGCACCTCGCCCTGCCAGAGGCGGAGCAGCACGGCGTCGGAGCTCGCCCCGAGCGGGACGCCGTCGACCGTCGCGACCGCGCCGGCGGCCCGCTCCCAGCCGCGTCCCCACTCGCGCATCAGCATGGTCCGGTCTGTGGAGACCCAGGAGTCGTGCAGGCGGGTCGCCGGAGCCGTCCCGGTCCAGCGCACCGAGACGGCGACGTCCCCGCTGCAGGCCGGCGGGGTCGCCTCGTCGAAGTCCGTGCAGATCGACAGGCGGACGGTCCCGGACGCCGTCAGCCAGTCCAGGCGGGGCTGGGTCCCGATGGCCGCGGACTCGGTGCGGCCGAACTGCTCCAGCAGCGGCCGGAGGCCCGGCTCCTCGGCGAGCACCTCGTAGACGTACTGCTCGACCTTGAGCACCGGCGCCCGGTCGCGCCACTTCCCCTCGCGGGTCACCGTCCGGAACGCGTAGACGACGGTGTCGGTGCAGACGTCGCCCGGCTCGGGGGCGGTGCACGTCGTCCACGACCCGATGGCGACGTAGCCGGCCATCGTCAGGCGGTAGACGAAGGCACGCTGCTGCTGCCCGGTGTCCGACGGCGCGGCCGCCACCGGTGGGGCGACGGCCACAGCAGCGAGCAGCATGGCGAGCAGGGGGACGACGAGGCGACGCACGGCCGACCACCTCCACGGTCAGCACCAGCGTGCTCCCCGGTCCGGATGGCCGCGAGGGCCGAAGGTCTGCATGCCGAGCGCCGGTGGCACGCGATGATGGGGGCATGCTGCACGGTCCGCTGCGGGTCGGTGACGTCGAGGTCGTCGCGGTCTGCGAGGGCGTGGCGGCGCTCCCGCTCGCCGCGGAGTGCCCGGGCGCCGAGGTCGACTGGCCGGCCGCGCGTGCCGAGCACGCCTGGGCCTTCACCAACCCGGACCGGTGGCCGTGGCACGTGCACGTCTTCGTGCTGCGGACACGGTCGGGGGTGGTGCTGGTCGACACCGGAATCGGTCGCCTGCCGCCGCCGTCGGACACCTGGGCGGAGCGGTACGACGGGACGGCCGGCCTGGCCGCCGCAGGCGTCGAGCCGCAGGACGTCGCGCACGTCGTCCTCACCCACCTGCACGGCGACCATGCCGGCGGCACCGTGACCGGGGAGGGCGTCCCCCGGTTCCCCAACGCGCGCTACGACGTGCATCCCTGGGACTGGGTCGACTTCGCGACCGACCCCGACCCGGACGACCGGGGGAACCGGCTGGCGATGCAGGCGCTGGCCGAGGCGGGACAGCTGCACCTCGACCCGGAGGACCACGTCGTCGCCGCGGGGCTCCGGGTCGTGCACACCCCC
>JALOLN010000064.1 GCA_025455945.1 Actinomycetes bacterium | reverse complement strand
CCGGGCCATCCGCCGGAACGCCTCGAGGATCCCGATGGACTCGGCCAGGGAGTCCTCGCGCTCGGCGTCCACGAGCAGCACGTAGCCGAGCATCCCCTCGCCGAGGATCTCCCACATGAAGTCGAACCGCTCCTGGCCGGGCGTCCCGAACAGGTAGAGGACGAGGTCCCGGTCGATGGTGATCCGCCCGAAGTCCATCGCGACCGTGGTCTCGGCCTTGCGGGAGCGGGTGGAGTCGGTGATGCCGCGCTCGGTCGACAGCACGGTGATCTCGCTGATGGTGCGGATCAGCGTCGTCTTGCCGGCGGAGAACGGGCCGGTGACGACGATCTTGACCGCCTGCCCGCCGCGTCGGGTCCTCGTCCGGGGTGCCATGACCTACAGCCCCCGCACGCCGGCGATCAGCCGCAGCAGCAGGCTGCGGTTGATGCTCGGGTCCCGGTCGATGAGTGACGAGGCCTGCGGGTCCGCGGCGACCGCCGCGCTGCCCATGGTGACGCCGACCGCGGCCGCGGAGGCGCTGCCCGGCGTCGTGCTGAGCACCGCCGGGCCCCCCGTCTGGCCCGCGTAGGCGGTGGCGGGCGAGGTAGCCGGCGGGACGGTCACGGGGCGCGCCGCCACGGGCGCCACCGCCACCGGCGGCGCGTCGACCACGGCGGTCAGCTCGGCGGACTCCTCGGCCGGTTCGTTCTCGGGCTCGTCCTCGGGCTCGTCCTCGGGCGCGCTGACGATGATGTCGACCGGCACGGCGGAGGTGGGCGTGCGGACGGCCGAGGGCGCCACCGGGCCGGCCGGCGCGGTGGGGCTGGCCGGTGCCGCAGGGGCGGGCGCTGTGGTCTCCAGCGCCCCCAGCAGGTCGAACCGCCGCCGGACCCGGGAGACGTGGTCCTCGGCGTCCGGCTCGAGCTGGACCAGGCCGCGGGCCGCGAGCGCGGCCAGCGTGGAGGCCACGGCGAACTGCCCGGCACCGGTCAGCTCCACGAGGTCTCCGACCCGCCGCCGGCCGTCGACGAGGGCCAGCAGGGCCCACTCGTCACGGGTCACGACCGGGTCGTCCGGGAGCACCACCGGCAGCGTGGGCACGAGCTCCGGCGAGGGGACCACCTCAGCGACCCCCTGCCAGGCCTCCGCGCGCGCCCCGGCCTCGGCCACGACGCGTTCGGTGGGCAGCGCCACGCCGACGTCGTCCGGGTTGGGCTCGTCCATGCTGAACGAGAAGTCACCCTCCGACCAGCGCAGCAGGTCGAAGACCGCGTCGACGGCCTGCTCGGTGGCGGCATCCTCCAGGACGTCCCCCGGCACCTGCTCGGACTCGAGCAGCGCCCGGCCGACGCCGATCCCCTCGGACCGGGCCCGGTCCACCGCCGCCTCGAGCGTGGCGTCGTCGACCACCCCGCTGCCGACCAGCCGGCGGGCCAGCACCTGCCGGCCGCCGTCCGCGGAGGCGCCGGTGACCGAGCCTCCGGTGAAGTAGACGACCCCCTCCCCCGCGTCACCGCGCAGGTGCAGCCCCCCGGACTTCTTCGTGAAGCTCAGCAGCTGGAAGATGTCCGGCAGGCCGAAGGCGTCGAGCGAGCCCTCGAGTTTCACGTCACGTCCCTCACGTGTCGTCGCTGTGGTCGCGGTCCGGGCACCGGGTCAGGACCAGGGCCGGGGAGCGGTCGGGTTGAACGCCGTCCAGGAGTGCTCGGCGGTGTCGGGCTGCGGCTCGTACCCGTTGCCGGCGTGCCGCGCGGCCGGCGCACTGCTGGCGGCCGCCTCCACCGGTACCGGCGCCTCGGGTGCGGGCTCGACGGGCGCCTCCGCCGCCTCCGGGTCGACGCTGGCGTGCTCGGCAGCGTCGTCGGCCCGCAGCGCGCTGGCCACGGCAGCGGCGGCCCGGCGCACCTCGTACCGGATGAGGCCCACCTTGGCCCCCTCCACGCCGACCGCGACGAGCACCGCCTCGTCGTCCGCCGAGACGAGGAACACGCTGCCGTGCTCCCCCTCGACGTACACCTGGGACAGCTCCCCCCGGCCGAAGCTCTCCGCGGCCCGCTCGCCCAGGGAGAGCAGGGCGGCGCTCATCGCCGCGACCCGGTCCTCGTCCATGCCCGCCGGGAGCGCGGCAGCCATCGGCAGCCCGTCGAAGGAGACGACAGCGGTCGCCTGCACCTCGGGGGCCTGCGCCAGCAGCTCGGCGAGCACCCGGTCGAGCCGGGCGGAACGGCTGCGGGCGTGGGTCAGATCGGACATCGCGCACCCTCTCGACGGGACCGGTCCCGGACGCCCGGCGACCTCTGCTGTCCCTTCGGCGGACTCCCCCCGCGGCTTGAGCGGGGCACCGCGGTCAGCCGGCCCGCAGTGCCGCCTCCCCCGCGGGGCGCAGCACGGCCACCAGCTCCGCGACGCCCACGGCGGTACCGGTCATCAGGCGCACCTGCAGGGCCGCCTGGTGCACGAGCAGGTCCAGCCCCGAGCCCACCGTGCCCCCCCGCTGCGCCCAGCGGGCGGCCAGCGGCGTCGGCCAGGGGTGGTAGACGACGTCGAAGAGCGTCCCCGGCTGCTGCGGCACCGCCGCGGCGAGGGGGTCCGCGACGCCCGCGGGGACGGTGGACACCACGAGGGGAGCATGCAGCCCCTCGGCGGCGGCGGCCCAGGGCCGGACGTCGACGCGGACGCCGACCCGCTCCCCGAGCGCCCGCAGGTCGTCGGCCGCGCCCGGCCGCCGGGCGTGGGCGACCACCACCCGTGCCCCCAGCCGGGCCAGCGCCGCCACCGCGGACCGCGCGGTGGCACCCGCGCCGAGCAGCGTGACCGGCCCGGCGGGAGCGGCGGGCACGCCCCGCTCGGTGAGCGCGGCCACCAGCCCTCCGACGTCGGTGTTGTGGCCGACCAGGCGGCCCCGCACCGGCAGCACGGTGTTCACGGCCCCGACGACGGCGGCGGTTGGCTCGACCTCGTCGAGCAGCGGCAGCACCGCGGTCTTCAGCGGCATCGTGAGCGACAGCCCGGCCCACGCGTCGTCCAGCCCGGCGAGGAACCCCGGCAGTCCCGCCTCGTCGCACTCGACGGCGGCGTACTCCCAGTCCAGGCCGAGCCGGGCGTAGGCGGCTCGGTGCAGGACGGGGGACAGCGAGTGGCCGATGGGCGAGCCCAGGACGGCGGCCCTCACCCCCGGTTGGCCTTGTACTCGGCCTTGAACTGCAGGAACTCCTCGTAGGAGTCGGTGAACTTCGTCTCGCCCGACTCGGGGTCCACGGTGACGTAGTAGAGCCAGGGGCCGTCCTCCGGGCTGAGCGCCGCCTCCAGCGCGGCCTCCCCGGGGGAGTTGATCGGTCCCGGGGGGAGCCCCTTCACCCGGTAGGTGTTGTACGGGGAGTCCACGGCGAGGTCGTCCGGGCTCAGCGAGAGACCGCCCCGGCCGAGGGCGTAGTTGACCGTCGCGTCGAGCTGCAGCCGCATGTCCGCGGCGAGCCGGTTGTAGATGACCCGGGCGATCTTCGCGAAGTCCTCGGGCCGCCCCTCCGCCTCCAGCAGGCTGGCCACGATGACGACCTCGCGCGGGTCGAGCCCCACGTCCGCTGCGCGCGCCACCAGGTCGACGTCCTGCGCCGCCTGGTCGAACCGCGCCACCATGGCCGCCAGCACCTCCTCGGCGCCGGTGCCGGGCGCCACGTCGTACGTCGCGGGGAAGAGGAAGCCCTCCGCGTCGCCCTCGGCGTAGTCGGGCAGCCCCAGCGCGGCCGGGGCGGCCAGGACCTCCTCCAGCTCCGCCGCGGGGATCCGGGTCGCCTCGCTGATGAGGGCCACCGTGGTCTCCAGCCGGGTGCCCTCCGGGATGACGACCTTGGTCGTCACCTTGGACTCCGGGTCAAGGAGCAGGGCGAGCGCCTCGGCCGCGCCCATCTGCAGCCGGAGACGGTAGGTGCCGGGCTGGATGCCCTGGGCCTCGGGGACCGCCGAGGCCGCATCGACGAAGGCCTCGCTGCTGCGCACGACGTCGGCCTGCGCGAGGGTCTCGCCGATCCGGGTGACGGAGTCCCCCGGCCGGACCTGCACCTCCACCTGCCCCTGCCCCGCCCCCGAGTAGTCCGGCGAGCTGGTCAGCCACCGGACACCGACCGCGACGAGCACACCGACGAGTCCGACCATGACGAGGACGGCGACGACGGTCGCGGCCACCCCGCGGCGGCCACCCGACTCGTCGGTCGTGCTGGACATGCCGAGGCCGAGCTGGCTCATTCGGGGGCCTCCGCGGTGGGGCTGGTCTGGACGACGACGCCGGGCAGGGTACCTGTCGCCCGCACGGAGTCGAGAACCTGCTGCAGGATGAGGACCGCCGCCGCCTGGTCCACGACGGCGCGCCTGCGCGGGCCGCGGACGCCCGCGGCCGCCAGCGCCCGCGTGGCGTCCACCGTGGTGAACCGCTCGTCGACGGTGCGCACCGGCACCGGGGCGAGCCGCTCCGCCAGCCGGTCGGCGAACTCCTGCGCCCTCGCGGCCGCCGGCCCGACGCCGCCGGACAGGGAGACCGGCATCCCCACGACGACCTCCACGGCCCCGCGCTCGGCGGTCAGCGCAGCGATCCGGTCCAGGTCACCGGGCCCGCGTGGCACCGTCTCGACCGGGCTCGCCAGGATCCCGTCGGGGTCGCACCCGGCCACGCCGATCCGCACCGACCCCACGTCGACACCCAGCCGCACCCCCTGCGCCACCCCTGGGCCGGGCCCCTCAGCCGGCCACGGTCGTCCGGACGTGCGCCAGGGCGGCGTCGAGGGCGGCCTGGACGCCGGCCGGCTCGGTACCGCCGCCCTGCGCGAAGTCGTCCTTGCCGCCGCCCCGCCCCGCGACGTGCGGCGCCGCGACCTGCAGGAGGTCGCGGGCGGTCAGCCCGAGGGCCACCGCGGCGGGGTCGGCGTAGGCGATGAGACTGACCCGGCCGTCGGCGACCGCCACGGCGAGTGCGACCAGCCCCGAGACCCTCACCCGGCCCCGGCCCGCCTCCACGAGCTTGCGCAGGTCAGCGGCGGTGACGCCGTCCGGGGCGCGGAACACCCAGGCCCGGACCGGGCCGATGTCCTCGCCCACACCGAGCAGGTCCCCGACCCGGGCGATCAGCTCCGCGCTGCGCATCCGCTCGATGTCACGCTCGGCGTTGCGCAGCCGGGCGACGAGGTCCTCCACCCGGGCGGGCAGCTGGTCACGAGGGGTCTTCAGCGTCTCCGCCAGCTGGGAGACGAGCAGGTGCTCGCGGGCGAGGAACCGGTACGCGTCGGCGCCGACCAGGGCCTCCACCCGGCGCACGCCGGCCCCGATCGAGGACTCCCCGAGCAGCTTGACGACGCCGAGCTGGCCGGTCCGCTGCATGTGCGTGCCGCCGCACAGCTCCCGGGCCCAGTCGCCCACGCTGACGACACGGACCCGTTCGCCGTACTTCTCCCCGAAGAGCGCCATCGCGCCGAGCGCCCGGGCCTCGTCCTGCGACATCACCTGCGCGGTCACGGGCAGGTCGTCGACGAGGACGGCGTTCACCCGCTGCTCGACGTCGGAGAGCACGGTCGGGGGCACCGCGCTGGGGTTGGGGAAGTCGAACCGCAGCCGGCCGGGCGAGTTCTCCGAGCCCATCTGCGTGGCGGTCTCCCCGAGGGCCTCGCGGAAGGCCCGGTGCACCATGTGCGTCGCGGTGTGCGCCCGGGAGATCGCCCGACGCCGCTCGACGTCGACGAAGGCCTCGGCCTGCTGGCCGACCTCCACCTCCCCGTCGACGACGCGGGCTCGGTGCACGACAAGCCCGGGCACCGGCGTCTGCACGTCGACGACCTCGAGCACCGCCCCGTTGGCCAGCCGCAGCAGCCCTTCGTCGGCGAGCTGGCCACCGCCCTCGGCGTAGAAGGGGGTGCGGTCGAGGACGACCTCGACCTCGGCGCCGGCCCCGGCGGCGGCGGCGACGACGCCGTCCACGGCGAGGCCCCTGACGACCCCCTCACCGGCGACCCGCTCGTAGCCGGTGAACTGCGACGGCCCGGCGGCGTCGGCCAGCGCCCGGTACACGGACACGTCGGCGTGCCCGGTCTTCTTCGCCCGGGCGTCAGCCTTGGCCCGCTCCCGCTGCTCCTTCATCAGCCGGCGGAAGCCGTCCTCGTCCACCTGCAGGCCCTGCTCGGCGGCCATCTCCAAGGTGAGGTCGATGGGGAACCCGTAGGTGTCGTGCAGGCGGAACGCCACGTCGCCGGACAGCTGGGCCGCGCCGGCCGTCCGCGCGTCGGCCACCGCGGTGTCCAGGATCGTCGTCCCGGTGCGCAGGGTCTGGACGAACGCCGACTCCTCGGCCTCGGCGACGGCGTGGATGCGGGCCGCCTCGGCGACCAGCTCCGGGTACTGCTCCCCCATCGCCTCCACAGCCGCCTCGACCAGCCGGCCGAACACCCGCCCGTGCGCGCCGAGCAGCCGCATGGCCCGTACGGTGCGCCGCATGATGCGACGCAGCACGTAGCCGCGCCCCTCGTTGCCGGGGGTCACGCCGTCGCCGATGAGCATGACCGCGGTGCGCGCGTGGTCCGCGACCACCCGGAGCCGGACGTCGTCCTGCGGGTTGTCGTGGTACCGCCGGCCGCTGAGCGCACTGGCCGCGTCGAGGATGTGCCGGGTGGTGTCGATCTCGTAGATGTTGTCGACGCCCTGCAGGATGGCGGCCATCCGCTCCAGGCCGAGGCCGGTGTCGATGCTCGGCGCTGGCAGCGGGCCGAGGATGGGGAAGTCCTCCTTGCCCTTGCCCTCACCGCGCACGAACTGCATGAACACGAGGTTCCAGACCTCGAGGTAGCGCTCCTCGTCGACGACCGGGCCGCCCTCAGCACCGTACTCGGGCCCGCGGTCGAAGTAGATCTCCGAGCAGGGCCCGCAGGGGCCGGGCACGCCCATGGACCAGTAGTTGTCGGCCATCCCCCGGCGCTGGATGCGCTCGGCCGGCACGCCGACGACGTCGTGCCAGATGTCGAACGCCTCGTCGTCGTCGAGGTAGACGGTGACCCACATCCGCTGCGGGTCGAAGCCGAAGCCGCCCTCCGCCACCGGCGTGGTGAGCAGCTCCCAGGCCAGCGGGATGGCCCGCTCCTTGAAGTAGTCGCCGAAGGAGAAGTTGCCGCACATCTGGAAGAAGGAGGCGTGCCGGGTGGTCCGGCCCACCTCGTCGATGTCGAGGGTGCGCACGCACTTCTGCACGCTCACCGCCCGCGGGTAGGGCGGGGCTGCGTCGCCGAGGAAGTACGGCTTGAACGGCTGCATGCCCGCGTTGACGAGCAGCAGCGTCGGGTCGGCGGCGATCAGGGACGCGGAGGGCACGACGGTGTGCCCGCGCTCCTCGAAGAAGCGCAGGAAGCGGCTGCGGATCTCCGCCGACCTCATGGTCACGACCCTACCGGGGGGTGTCCCGCACGCCACGCACGATGCGCCGCAGCCGGGCCAGCCGCTCGGCCAGCTCCCGCTCGGCGCCGTGCCCGGTCGGGACGAAGTAGTCCCGGCCCACCAGCGCGTCGGGGGCGTACTGCTGCTCCACCACGCCGTGCGGGTGGTCGTGGGCATAGCGGTAGCCCTGCCCGTGCCCCACGGCCTTCGCTCCCGGGTAGTGGGCGTCCCGCAGCTGCGCGGGCACCGGCCCGGTCCGCCCCGCCCGCAGGTCGGCGACCGCCGCGTCGATGGCGAGGTAGGCGGCGTTGGACTTCGGCGCCAGGGCCAGGTGGATGACCGCCTCGGCGAGCGGGATCCGCCCCTCCGGCAGGCCCACGAGCTGGACCGCCTGGTAGGCCGCCACGGCCAGCGGCAGGGCCGTGGGATCGGCCAGGCCGACGTCCTCAGCGGCGAGGATGACCAGCCGGCGGGCCACGAACCGCGGGTCCTCCCCCGCCTCGACCATCCGGGCCAGGTAGTGCAGGGCGGCGTCGACGTCGCTGCCGCGGATGCTCTTGATCAGGGCGCTGGTGACGTCGTAGTGCTGGTCGCCGTCGCGGTCGTAGCGCACCGCGGCCCGGTCCACCGCCCGCTCGACGTCCTCGACCTCCACGCCGGCCGACCCGCGGGCCCGGGCCGAGCCGACCGCCGCCTCCAGCGCAGTCAGCCCGAAGCGGGCGTCCCCGGCCGCGAGCCGGACCAGCTGGGCCAGCGCCCCCGGCGCGACGGGGGGGTCACCGCCCAGGCCCCGGGGGTCGGTGACGGCGCGCTCCAGCAGCACGCCGACGGCCTCCTCGTCCAGCGGGCGGAGGGTGAGCAGCAGGCTGCGGGAGAGCAGCGGGGCGATGACGGCGAAGTGCGGGTTCTCCGTGGTCGCGGCGACCAGCGTCACCCAGCGGTTCTCCACGGCGGGCAGCAGGGCGTCCTGCTGGGTCTTGGAGAAGCGGTGCACCTCGTCGACGAACAGCACCGTCTCGCGGCCGCCCACGCCGAGGTCGCGCCGGGCCTGGTCGATGACCGCGCGGAGGTCCTTGACGCCGGCCGTCACGGCCGACAGCTCGACGAACCGGCGGTCGGTGGCCTGCGCCACGAGGTACGCCAGCGTGGTCTTGCCGGTGCCCGGGGGGCCCCAGAGGATCACGGAGGCGGGCGCGTCGCCGCCCTCCACCAGCCGCCGCAGCGGCGCGCCGGACGCGAGCAGGTGGTCCTGCCCGACGACCTCGTCCACGGTGCGGGGGCGCATCCGCACGGCGAGCGGCGCCGTGCTCGCCGCCACCCGGTCCCCGGCCTGGGTGAACAGGTCGTCGGCCACGTCCCGACCCTACGTCGGAACGCAGCCCCCACCGACGAGCCGGCGAAGGCATCGGTCAGGCTTGTCCCGGGAGGCTCCCATGACCGGCACGCTCGGCGACTGGTGCTTCCGCCACCGCCGCACCGTCTTCCTCGGCTGGCTGCTCGTGGTGGTCGCGGGGGTGGTCGCGGGCAGCCAGGTGTTCGGCCGGCTGGACACCGGCCGCGGCGGGGCCTCCTCGATGGAGTCGCTGCAGGGCTACGCGGTCCTCGACGCCGCCGCGGAGTACGGCGACCAGGTCGTGGTTCTCGTCGACGGGGCGGAGGTGGCCGCGCCAGCGACCCGGGCCGCGGTGACGGCCGCCGCCGACGCGGCCCGGGCCGTGCCCGGGGTCGGCCGCGTCGTGACGACCTACGACGCCCCGCAGGCCGGTCTGGCCGCGACCGACGGGCTCGCCCAACTGATCATGGTCGACCTGGACAAGGGACCGGCGAAGGGCGCGCGGGACGCCGCCCTCGCCGCCGTGGAGAAGACGTTCGACGCCCTGGAGACGGCGCTGCCGGGCAGCACGGTCCGCTTCGGGGGCAGCCTGCTCGTGTTCCGCGAGGTGAACGAGCAGGTGGAGCGGGACACCCGCAAGGGCGAGCTGCTCTCGCTGCCCGTCGTCCTCGTCGTCCTCGTGCTGATCTTCGGTGGGCTGCTCGCGGCGAGCCTGCCGCTCGCCGGCGCGGTCGGTGCGGTCACCGGCACGTTCGCCGCCCTGTTCGCCTTCACCTTCCTCATGGAGCTCAACGCCAACGTCGTGTCGGTGGGCACGGTGCTCGCGCTCGGCCTGGGGATCGACTACGCGCTGCTCCTGGTCAGCCGCTTCCGGGAGGAGCGCGGCCACGGCCTCGACGTGCAGGCCGCGGCCCACCGGATGAGCGCCACGGCGGGGCGGACCATCCTGTTCTCGGGCCTCACCGTCGCGACCAGCCTGGCCGGGCTGTTCCTCTTCGAGTCCGTGATCTACCGCGCCATCGCCGCGGCCGGCGTCACCGTCGTCGTCTTGTCGATGCTCGCCGCGCTCACCCTGGTGCCCGCCCTGCTGGGCGTGTTCGGGCACCGCATCACGGCGCCGACCGAGCCGGTGAGCGAGGACGGCGTGTTCGCGCGGCTGGCCCGGCGGGTCCAGCGGCACCCGTGGGCCGTCGTCGTGAGCCTGCTCACGGTGTTCCTCGTCGTCGGGTTCCCGTTCCTGCGGGTGCAGCTCGGCGAGGCCGGCGCCAAGCTGCTCCCGCGCTCGTTCGAGAGCCGGCAGGTCGCCGACGCGATCGACACCAGGTTCGGGGACCGGGGGCTCGACCCGGTGGTCGTCGTGGCCCGGACCGATCCGGCGGCGCTGACGGCGTACGCCGGCGAGATCGCCGGCCGGGACGACGTGGGCAGCGTGGGACCGGTCACCGAGCTGGCGGACGGCTACGTGTCGGTCGACGTCCGCCCGACGTCCGCCGAGGGGGCACAGGACCTCGTCCGGGACCTGCGCGCCGACGACCCGGGGTTCGAGACCTGGGTCACCGGCGCCGACGCCCTGCTGGTCGACTTCACCGACGAGATCGCCACGCGCGGCCCCTGGGCCCTGGCGTTCAT
>JALOLN010000241.1 GCA_025455945.1 Actinomycetes bacterium | reverse complement strand
ACGAATCGCCACGGCGTGGTGTGGTGCGGCGCCGGGGCGGTGACCGCGTCGGCGACCGCCGCGAGCAGGGCCTGGCGTGGGACCGGAGCCGTGGTGAACGACCGCACCGTGCGGCGCGCGCGCAGCACGTCGAAGGTGCCCATCGGGAAGAGGTCCTCCTCGGGCGGCCGGACCGTCGACCGGGCCCCGGGGCCGTCGTCGTCGGTGACGAGGTGACCCAGCCCCCGGACCACCGCGGCGGGCACCCCGGCGAGCTTGCCCTTGACCAGGTCGGCAGCGGCCGCGAGCTCGTCCGCGACGGCGACCACGGTCTGCTCGAGGGTGTGCCCGTGGGCGTCGCGGCGGCCGCGGTGGTCGTCGAGCGGGCCGAGCCCGGCCACGCCGATCGCCGCGTCGGTCAGCCCCAGCCGCCACGGCCGGCCCAGGGTGTCGCTGACGATGACGGCCACCCGGACACCGAGCCGGTCGTGGAGTGTCGACCGCAGCGCGGCGGCGGAGGCGTCCGGGTCGGCCGGGAGCAGCACGACCGTGCCGGGCGGGGTGTTGGAGGCGTCCACGCCGGCGGCCGCCAGCACCAGGCCGTGCCGGGTCTGCACGATGCGGGTGCTGCCGCGACGGGCGACCTCGCGCACCGTCTCGGCGTCGATCGCTGCCTCCCGGTCGGGGGCGGCGACGACCCGCCCCTCGGCCTTGCTGACCACCTTGCTCGTGACGACGAGAACGTCGCCGTCGTGGAGCCCGCCGGGCCCCGGGTGGGCGTCGGCCGCCGTCGCCAGCAGCGCCGCGAGGTCGTCCCCCGCGCGCACCTCGGGCAGCCCGGTGACGGGGACGACCTCGACGCGGGCGGGCACCGTCCTCATCCGGCCGTCCTCATCCGCGGGCGGCCACGATGTCGGCGGCGAGGTCGAGTGCCGCAGCCGCGATGGCCCGGGTGGCCGCCGGGTCGCGCATGAGCAGCGGCCGGGCCCGCACCACCACGCCGTCGAGGGCCACGCCGGCGTCCGCGTCGTCCACCAGCCAGCCGTCGAGCAGGCCGGTGTACAGCCGGCCGACGGCGGCTGCCGAGGTCTCGACGCCGATCGCGGCGAGGCAGGCGTCCGCCATGCCGCGTACCGGGGCGCCACCGATGATCGGCGACACCCCGACGACGGGCGCCGGCGTCGCCGCGAGGGCGTCCCTGATCCCGGGCACCGCGAGGATCGTGCCGATCGAGACCACGGGGTTGGACGGCGGGAGCAGCACGACGTCGGCGCTGGCGATGGCGTCGAGGACACCGGGGGCCGGTCGGGCGTCCTCGATGCCGATCGGCACGATCGACCGGGCGGGCACCGCGGCCCGCAGCCGGATCCACCACTCCTGGAAGTGCACCGCCCGGCGGCCCTCGTCGTCCTCGACGACCACGTGGGTCTCGACGCGCTCGTCGGTCATCGGCAGCAGCCGGACCCCGGGCTGCCAACGGGTGCACAGGGCCTCGGTCACCGCGGAGAGCGGGTAGCCGGCCGCCATCATCTGGGTGCGGACGATGTGCGTGGCGACGTCCCGGTCGCCGAGGCCGAACCACTGCGGCTGCATCCCGTAGGCGGCGAGCTCGTCCTGGACGGCGAACGTCTCGCCGGCCCGGCCCCAGCCCTGGCCCTCGTGCACCCCTCCGCCCAGGGTGTACATCACGGTGTCCAGGTCGGGGCACACCCGCAGGCCGAACAGGGTGATGTCGTCGGCGGTGTTTCCGATGACGGTGACCCGGGCGGCGGGGTCGCGTTCGGCGAGCTCGGCGAGCAGGCCACGCAGGAACCGGGCCGCCCCGATCCCGCCCGCGAGCACGGTGACGTCCACTTCCTCTCCCACTCCCCCTCCTCCCCCTCCTCCGGCATCAAGGGACCCCTGTGGCGCATAGATCGAGGTCCGGTGCCCATCATGCCTGTCGGCGTCCGGACGTGAAGGGCGCGCGATGGCGGTCTAGCGGCACCAAGGGACCCTTGATGCCGGGGTGGGTAGGGTCGCGGGGTGGACGGGCCCACGGGGCAGGGGAGGGGGCCGGCGGCGCGGGACTGGGCGCGGGCGCTGGCCGAATGGGCGATCCCGCCGGAGATCATGGCCACGGCCGAGCGCTCGCCCTGGGCGCACCCGGTGCACCGGTTCGCCGACCGTGCGGACGCCGCGGTCGCCCGGCCCGGGGGCCCCTCCTTCGAGCGGGCCCGGGCTGCGCTCGCCGCGAGCCCGGGCACCGTGCTGGACGTGGGCGCCGGCGCTGGCGCGGCCAGCCTGCCGCTGGCGCCGTGGACCAGCGCCTTCACCGCCGTGGACCGCGTCCCCGCGATGCTCGACGCCTACCGTGAGCGCGCGGCCGCCCTGCACCGTCCGGCCGCCGCCGTCGAGGGGGCCTGGCCCGACGTGGCCCCCGGCGTCGCCGTCCACGACGTCGTCGTCTGCCACCACGTCGTCTACGACGTCGCCGACATCGGCCCGTTCCTGCGCGCCCTGACCGGCCACGCCCGGCGGCTCGTGGTCCTCGAGCTGCCCCCGCGGCACCCGCTCACCTGGATGGCCCCGCTGTGGCAGGCCGTGCACGGCGTCGTCCGCCCCACCCGGCCGACCGCGGACGACCTCGTCGCCGTCCTGTGCGAGCTGGGGCTGGCCGGCGACCTCGTCGTCGACCGGTGGCGCCGCGCCGAGGAGCCCGACGTCCAGCCGCTGGCCGAGCGGGCCGCACTGGTCGCCCAGCGGCTGTGCCTGCCGCAGAGCCGGGAGGCCGAGGTGGCCGCCCTCCTCGACGGCGTCGACCGGAGCGGGCTGGGCGACGTCGTCACGCTGGCCTGGCCGGGCAGCCCGTAGGCTCGAGGCGTGCCGCCGCCGGAGCAGCCCACCGCGACCGCCCTGCGCCGGGCGCTCGCCCGGGCCCGCACCGGCCGGTCACTGGACGCCGGGGAGGCTACGACCCTGCTGCACGCCCGCGGCGCGGCGCTGGAGGACCTCCTGGCGGCCGCCGCGCGCGTGCGCGACGCGGGCCTGGCCGCAGCCGGCCGGCCGGGCGTCGTCACGTACTCGCGCAAGGTGTTCCTGCCGCTCACCCGCCTGTGCCGGGACCGGTGCCACTACTGCACGTTCGCCACGGTGCCGGGCCGCCTCCCGGCGGCGTTCCTCAGCCCTGACGAGGTGCTGGACATCGCCCGCCGCGGCGCGGCGCTGGGCTGCAAGGAGGCGCTGCTCACCCTCGGGGACCGACCCGAGGACCGCTGGCCGGCCGCGCGGCAGTGGCTGGACGCGTACGGCTACGACGACACCCTCGCCTACGTCCGGGCGATGGCGGTCCGGGTGCTGGAGGAGACCGGGCTGCTGCCGCACCTGAACCCGGGGGTGCTGTCGTGGCAGGACCTGCAGCGGCTCAAGCCGGTGGCACCGTCCATGGGCCTGATGCTGGAGACGACGGCGACCCGGCTGTGGTCCGAGCCGGG
>JALOLN010000240.1 GCA_025455945.1 Actinomycetes bacterium | reverse complement strand
GGCAGCCTGCCGCAGGCGCCGTCCCGCCCACCAGGGTCGAAGGTCGCCACCGGCTAGCCTTCGACGGTGGCCCGCCTGCGCGACGTCGTCGCCGTCCTCGACGAGCTCTACCCGCCCGGGACCGCGGCCGACTGGGACGCCGTCGGCCCCGTCGTCGGAGACCCCGACGCCCCCGTGGGCCGCGTGCTGCTGGCGGTGGACCCGGTCGCTGCCGTCGTCGACGAGGCCATCGACTGGGGTGCGGACCTGCTGCTGACGCACCACCCGCTCTACCTGCGGGGGACGTCGACGGTCTACGCGGGCACCGCCAAGGGCCTCGTCGTCCATCGCCTGGTGGCTGCCGGGTGCGGGCTCGTCGTCGCGCACACCAATGCCGACGTCGCCGCAGACGGGGTGGCCCAGGCGCTCGCCGACGTCCTCGGCCTCGTCGACGCCGTCCCGCTGCGGCCCGAGGGCGGCCCGGGTGTCGACAAGCTCACGGTGTACGTGCCGGTGGCCGACGCCGACCGGCTTGTCGATGCGCTGGCCGCGGCCGGCGCCGGCACCGTCGGGGCGTACGACCGGTGCGCGTACTGGACCGACGGCACCGGGACGTTCCGGCCCGGGGCGGCGGCCCACCCCGCGATCGGCGCTGTGGGCCGGGTCGAGGAGGTGCCGGAGCGCCGGGTCGAGATGGTCCTGCCCCGGCAGCGGCGGGCCGCTGTCGTGCGGGCGCTGCTGGCCGCCCATCCCTACGAGGAGCCGGCTTTCGACCTCGTCGAGACCGCGCCGCGGCCGGGCTCCGCCGGGACCGGCCGGGTGGGGGAGCTGGCCGAGCCGACGACACTGGCGCAGTTCGCGGCGTGCGTTGCGGCGGTGCTGCCCCGCACCCCCGCCGGGCTGCGGGTCGCCGGCGAGCCCAGCCGGAGCGTGCGCCGGGTGGCGGTGTGCGGCGGAGCAGGGGACGCCTATCTCGCTGACGCCGTCCGCGCCGGTGCCGACGCCTACGTCACCGCGGACCTGCGCCACCACCCGGTGTCCGAGCACCTGGAGTCCGGCGGCCCGGCCCTGCTCGACCCCGGGCACTGGGCCAGCGAGTGGCCCTGGCTGCCCCGGGTGGGGGCCGCGCTCACGGCCGCGCTGGGTACGGTGGAAACCCGGGTGTCCACGATCGTCACCGACCCTTGGACGCTGCACCTGTCCGCACCCACCCGCACCGGCCCGACGGCCGGCCCGACCCGAGGGAGCACCCGCTGAACGCAGACCCCGCCGACCAGCTGCGCCTGCTCGACGTCCAGGGGACAGACGCCAGGCTCGACCAGCTGGCGCACCGGCGGGCCACGCTCCCTGAGGTCGCGGAGGCGGACCGCATCGCCGCCGAGCTGACCCAGCTGCGCGACCTGCTCGTCGCCGCCGAGACCGAGACGTCGGACCTCGAGCGCGAGGTGGCCAAGGCGGAGTCCGACGTCGAGGCGGTCCGGCAGCGGGCGGCGCGCGACCAGCGCCGGATGGACGCGGGCGCGGTGAGCTCCGCGAAGGAGCTGGAGCAGCTGGCCCACGAGATCGAGTCCCTGGCCCGGCGCCGCGGCGACCTGGAGGACCTCGAGCTCGAGGTGATGGAGCGGCTGGAGTCGGCGCAGGCCAACGTCATCCACTTGCAGCAGCGCCAGCAGCAGCTTGCCGCCGAGCTGGCGGACGTGGAACGCCGGCGCGACGAGCAGCTGGACGGCATCGCCCGGGACACCGCCTACCTCACCGAGGAGCGGGTCCGGCTGGCCGCCGACCTGCCCGCGGACCTCATGGCGCTCTACACGAAGCTGCGGGCAGACCACGACGGGGTGGGTGCCGCAGCGCTGAGGCAGCGCCGCTGCGAGGGGTGCCGGCTGGAGCTCACCGCGATGGACCTCGGTCGCATCAAGGCGGCACCCCCGGAGGAGGTCCTGCGCTGCGAGGAGTGCCGACGGATCCTTGTCCGTACCCCGGAGTCGGGCGTCTAGGTGGGCCGACGGCTCGTCGTCGAGGCCGACGGCGGCTCCCGCGGCAACCCGGGTCCGGCGGCGTACGGGGCGGTCGTGCGTGACGCCGTGACCGGGGAGGTGCTCGTCGAGGTCGCCGAGCACATCGGCACGGCGTCCAACAACGTCGCCGAGTACCGGGGCGTCATCGCCGGCCTCACCGCCGCCAAGGGGATCGACCCGGACGCGCAGGTCGAGGTCCGGCTGGACTCCAAGCTCGTCGTCGAGCAGCTCTCCGGCCGTTGGCAGGTCAAGCACCCCGACATGCGGGTGCTCGCGCGGCAGGCCCTCGCCGTGTGGCCCGGCGGGGACGTCACCTACACGTGGGTGCCCCGCGAGCGGAACAAGCACGCCGACCGGCTGGTCAACGAGGCACTCGACGCCGGTGCTGCCGGACGGCCGTGGACGCCGCGGGCGCTGCCCGTGCCACCGGCGCTGGAGGTGCCCTCGGTCGAGGCGCCGGCGAACCGCCTGGTGGGGTGGGCGCCGGACCCGGGGCCGCCGACGACCTTCCGGCTGCTGCGGCACGGACAGACCGAGCACACCCGGGAGAAGCGGTTCAGCGGCTCCGGCGGTGCGGACCCGGGGCTCACCGACGTCGGTCTCGGGCAGGCGCGGGCAGCCCTCGCCCTGCTGCGGGGGCGTCCCGTCGACACCGTGGTGGCCTCGCCGCTGCGCAGGACCCGGGAGACCGCCGCCGTCGTCGCCGCGGCGCTCGGCCACGAGGTGCGGGTCGAGGACGGCCTGCGGGAGTGCGCCTTCGGTGAGTGGGAGGGGCTGACGTTCGCCGAGGTCGAGGAGGGCTGGCCCGACGAGCTGGCCGCCTGGCTCGGGTCGACCGCCGTCACCCCACCGGGCGGGGAGTCGTTCGACGAGGTGGCGGCACGGGTCCGACGCACCCGCGACCGGCTCATCGCCCGCCACCCCGGCCGTGCGCTGCTGCTCGTGACGCATGTGACTCCGATCAAGACGCTGGTCCGGCTGGCTCTGGACGCACCGGCGCAGGCGCTGTTCCGCATGGAGCTGGCACCCGCGTCGCTGACCACGGTGGCGTGGTTCGGCGACGGCAACGCGTCACTGCGCGCCTTCAACGAGACCCCGCAGCACCCCTAGCCCCCCGGGTCGAGTGACCAGGTGGGTGCGGGTGGACGGCTGGTGCGGCCGCGGCCGTCCGGCCCCCAGAACGTGACCGGTCCATGGGTGCCGAGGAGGGGGTCGTCGACGGTGATGCGCCACGGGCCCTCGTGCACGCCGCGGTGGTCGCGGCCGCACAGCAGCAGGCCGTTGGCGAGGTCGGTACGGCCGCCCGTCTGCCAGGGCTCGACGTGATGGGCCTGGGCCCACGGCGCCCCACAACCGGGGAAGCGGCAACCCCGGTCGCGCACCCACAGCGCGAGGCGCTGGGCCGCTGAGAACAGCCGCTGCGTGCGTCCGAGGTCGAGCACCTGACCCGCGGGATCGACGACGACT
>JALOLN010000239.1 GCA_025455945.1 Actinomycetes bacterium | reverse complement strand
GGCGCCGTCGTGTCCGGCTCGGGCCCGACCTGCGCGTTCCTCGCCAGGGACGACGAGCAGGCGCTCGACCTCGCGGTCGCGCTCTCGTCGGCCGGGGTCTGCCGCACGGTGCGCCGGGCCGACGGGCCGGTGCCCGGGGCCCGCGTCGTCGAGGCCGGGTCCGGGCCGGGGTGACCAACCTCGTCAACGCCGAGGCGGTTCGGCTGGCGTTCGGGACCCGCGTCCTCCTCGACGGGGTGTCGCTCGGGGTCGCCGCGGGGGACCGGGTCGGGGTCGTCGGGCGCAACGGCGGTGGCAAGACGACGCTGCTGGAGGTCCTCGCCCGGCGGCGCCGCCCGGACTCCGGGCGGGTCACCCACGTCGGGGGGCTGCGGGTCGGTCTGCTGGCCCAGCAGGACGACGCGGACCCGGCGGCGTCCGTGCGGTCGTGGGTCGTCGGTGCGGCGGCCGAGCACCAGTGGCGGTCCGACCCCCGGGTCCGCGGGCTCACCGACGCCCTGCTCGCCGGCCTGGACCTGCAGGCGCCGGTGGGCACGCTCTCCGGCGGGGAGCGCCGACGGGTCGCGCTGGCCCGCCTGCTCGTCGAGGACCCGGACCTGCTGCTCCTCGACGAGCCGACCAACCACCTCGACGTCGAGGGGGTCGACTGGCTGGCCCGGCACCTGGCGGCTCGGCGCGGAGCACTCGTCGTCGTCACCCACGACCGGTGGTTCCTCGACGCGGTCGCGCTGCGGACCTGGGAGGTGGGCGACGGCCAGGTGCGCGGCTTCGACGGGGGGTACGCCGCCTACGTGCTGGCCACGGCGGAGCGGGCCCGGCTGGCGGCGGCGGGCGAGGCCCGGCGGGCCGCCCTGCTGCGCAAGGAGCTGGCCTGGCTGCGGCGGGGTGCCCCGGCCCGGACGGCCAAGCCCCGGTTCCGCCTGGAGGCGGCCGCTGCCCTCGTCGCCGACGAGCCGCCGCCCCGGGACGCCGTCGCGCTCCAGCGGTTCGCCGCTGCCCGGCTGGGCCGGGTCGTGCTCGACGTCGAGGGGGTGACGCTCCGGCTCGGCGGCAAGCTGCTGCTCGACGACGTCACCTGGCGGCTGGGCCCAGGCGACCGGGTCGGGGTCGTCGGGGTCAACGGGGCCGGCAAGACGACCCTGCTGCGGCTGCTGGCCGGCGACGTCGCGGCGGACTCCGGCCGGGTCGTCGTGGGCCGCACGGTGCGCGCCGGTGTGCTCCCCCAGGACGTCACCGACCAGGCGACGGACCTGCGGGCGGTGGAGGCGGTCGAGGAGGTGCGGGCCGTCGTGGACCTCGGGGGCGGCCACGAGGTCAGCGCCCGGCAGCTGGCCGAGCGGTTCGGCTTCACGGGCGAGCGGCTGTGGACCCGGGTGGGGGAGCTGTCCGGGGGTGAGCGGCGCCGGCTGCAGCTGCTCCGCACGCTGATGACCGGGCCCAACGTGCTGCTGCTGGACGAGCCCACCAACGACCTCGACGTCGACACGCTCACCGCGCTC
This sequence comes from Actinomycetes bacterium, assembly GCA_025455945.1. Classification (GTDB taxonomy): domain Bacteria; phylum Actinomycetota; class Actinomycetes; order Prado026; family Prado026; genus Prado026. Next base: position 1,969 of record JALOLN010000239.1, on the reverse strand, counting down.
GAGGACGTGCTCGACGGCTGGGCGGGGACCCTGGTCGTGGTCTCCCACGACCGCTACTTCCTCGAGCGGGTCTGCGACCGGGTGGTGGGCCTGCTCGGCGACGGCCGGGTGCGCGACCTGCCCGGGGGGGTCGAGGAGTACCTGCGGCTGCGGCACGCGGCCGAGCCCACCGGTCCGCTGTCCGGACCGCCCACCGCCGCGGCGGCACCGGCGTCGGCGGCTGCGGACCAGCGGGCCCGGCGCAAGGACCTCGCGCGGGTCGAACGACGGCTGGCGCGGCTGGCCGACGAGGCGGCCCGGCTGCACGCCGAGCTGGCGGCGCGGGCGACCGACCACCTGGCGGTGCAGGCCCTCGACGAGCAGCTGCGCGCCGTCGGGGACGAGACGGCGGCGCTGGAGGAGGAGTGGCTGGTGCTGGCGGAGGGGCTGTCAGGGTGAGTCGAAGGGCGCGACGACGGCGCGCAGCAGGTCGGCCAGCCGGGACTGCTCGGTGGGGCTGAGCGCGGCGAGGATGGCCCGCTCGTGCTCGAGCAGGTCGGTCAGTGCGGCGTCCACCCTGGCCCGACCGTCGGCGGTGAGGCGCACGAACACCCCGCGTCCGTCGTCGGGGTCCGGGCGGCGGACGACGAGGTCACGCCCCTCCAGGCGGTCGATCCGGTTGGTCATCGTCCCGCTGGTCACCAGCGTACGGGTGATGAGCTGGCCCGGCGAGAGCTCGTACGGGGGGCCGGTCCGGCGCAGTGCGGACAGGACGTCGAACTCCCAGGGCTCGAGGCCGTGCGCGGTGAACGCCGTCCGGCGGGCCCGGTCCAGGTGCCGGGCCAGCCGGCTCACCCGGGAGAGCACCTCCAGCGGGGAGACGTCGAGGTCGGGACGCTCCCGCCGCCAGGCGTCGACCAGCCGGTCGACCTCGTCGCGCGCGCCCACACCGCGAGCATAGCCCCGGATGTCTTGACGTCGAGAGACTCTGGGGTCGCCGTCAGCGGAGGCGGTCGGTCAGCTCGTCCTCGATGCACTGGGCCACCTCGTCATCGGTGAGGCCGGGCTGGTCGCAGTCGACGGCGGTGCCGATGATCGAGACCAGCACGACCGTGGCGAGGATCCCGGCGATCACGGCCAGGCCCCCGAGCACGGTGCCGGCGACCGCGAGGCCGGTGCCGGTGCCGGTGCGGCTGGCGCGCACCCAGCCTGCGATGCCGAGGCCGAGCGCCACCAGGCCGGCGAGGATCCCGATGACCGGGACCCAGCAGATGAGCAGGGCGATGAGGCCCACGACCAGGGCCGCCACGGCCAGCCCGTTCGTCGGCTTGGCCGGGGGCGGGGGGCCGTAGCCGGGTGGCTGGGGGTAGCCGTAGCCGGGCTGCTGGGGGGCGCCCTGCGGAGGCGTCTGGAAGGGGTCCGCGGGCGGCGTGGGCTCGCTCATGCCCGCACGCTAGCCGGTCCGAGGCGTGGTTTCGGCTCCAGCCCGGTGAGGCCGTTCCACGCCAGGTTGACGACGTGGGCGACGACGTCCGCCTTCTTGGGCTTGCGGGCGTCGAGCCACCACTGCCCGGTGAGGGCCACCATCCCGACGAGCATCTGGGAGTACATGGGGGCGTTCTTGGGGTCGAACCCGCGGTCTCGGAACTGGTCGGCGAGGATGTACTCCACCTGCCCGGCGATGTCGCTGATGAGGCTGGCGAAGGTGCCCGTCGTGGAGCCCACGCCGCTGTCGCGGACCAGGATCCGGAAGCCGTCGGAGTTGTCGTCGACGTAGTCGAGGAAGGCGAACGCGGCCCGCTCGAGCATCGCCCGCGGGTGGCCCGATGCGGTGGTGAGCGCCCGCTGGACGGCGTCCAGCAGGCCCTGCATCTCGCGGTCGACGACGACCGCGTACAGGCCCTCCTTGCCGCCGAAGTGCTCGTAGACCACCGGCTTGGAGACCCCCGCCTTGGCGGCGATCTCCTCCACCGACGTGCCCTCGAGGCCC
>JALOLN010000238.1 GCA_025455945.1 Actinomycetes bacterium | reverse complement strand
ACCTGCCGCATCACCCCGACGAGCAGCGGGGTGAGCACGACGGCCGTGACGACCTGCAGGCCGACGAGGACGGCCACGGGGACGGTCACCAGGTCACCACCAGGAGCACGACGACCAGCGCGGCGAAGGAGAAGGCCAGGTAGCGGTGGATGCTGCCGTTCTGCACCCGGCGGGCGAGCACCCCGACCCGGCCGAGCCGCCTGGCCGCCGGGAGGTAGGCGCGGTCCTCGACGACGTCGGACAGCTGCTGCCGGAACTCCACCCGCTGCACGAGGTAGCGGGACTCCTCCGCGTGGCTGACCTGCAGGTCACGGCTGGGCCGCAGCGCGTCGTCGAACACCCGCACCAGCGGCTCGGCGTAGGAGGTGGCCGTGTACTGCATGCGGGGGCTCACCCGGACCCCGCCGCAGCCCCATGCCAGCTCGACGTCGCGACGCGGGCGCCGAGCGGCCGCCCGCAGCCCGACCACGGCGAGCGGCAGGGCGACCGCACCGGCGAGCAGCACCAGCGCGACCGGGTCCAGCAGCGCGTCCACGGCCGGCAGGTCGAGCCCGAACAGGCCCACCGGCTCGATCCCCCTCGCCCCCACGGCCGCCGCCAGCCGGTCCGCCACCGGGCCGGGCAGCAGGCCCAGCGCCAGCACCGCCGCCGTGCCGAGCAGCACCGCCGCGCGCATCGACGGGGCGGCCTCCTGGGCCAGCGCCGCGCTCTCGGAGCGGGGCCGGGCCGAGAAGGCGATGCCGTAGGCCTTGACGAACGTCAGCAGGGCCAGCCCCGCGGTCAGCGCCACGACGGCGACCGTGATCGGCAGGGTCACCGCGAGCAGGCGGTCGGATCGTCCGTCCCCGTGGATCAGCGACTGCAGCAGCACCCACTCGGCGACGAACCCCGACGTCACGGGCAGCGCCGCGGCGCCCAGCGCGGCCACCCCGAACGTCGCCGCGGTCGTCGGCATCGTCCGGCCCAGCCCGCCCAGCCGGTCGAGGTCGCGCTCTCCCGTGGCGCGCAGCACCGACCCGGCACCGAGGAACAGCACCGTCTTGAACGCCGCGTGGCTCACGACGAGGAGCAGCACGGCCGTGAGCGCGACGTCGGCCACCTGCCGCTGCCCGGCGGCGGCCAGCAGGAGCGCGACCGCCAGGGCGGTGACCATCAGACCGGCGTTCTCGGTGGTGGAGTAGGCCAGCAGCCGCTTGAGGTCGCTGGTGACCGAGGCCTGCAGGATCCCGTAGAGCGCCGACGCCGTGCCGAGCACGAGCAGCACCAGCGCCCACCACCGCGGCCCCTCCGGCAGCAGCCGCAGCACGACGAGCAGCAGGCCGTAGACGCCCATCTTCACCATCGCGGCACTCATCGCCGCGGACACGTGGCTCGGTGCCTCCGGGTGCGCCCGGGGGAGCCAGACGTGCAGGGGCACCAGGCCCGCCTTCGCGCCGAACCCGGCGGCGAGCAGGACGAAGGCCACGCCCGCCGCTGACCCGTCGATCCTGGCCGCGGCCAGGGTGTCGAACCCGGTGCCCCCGGCCGCGGCCGCCAGGACCGCGAACCCGACGAGCAGCAGCAGGAAGCTCAGGTGCGTCATCACCGCGTACCACAGCGCCGCCGACCGCACCTCGGCGCGGTGCCGGTGCTCGGCGAGCAGCAGGACGGTCGAGGCGATCGCCATCAGCTCCCAGGCCAGCAGGAACGACATGGCGTCGGCCGCCACCGGCACCCACTGCATGCCGAGCAGGAAGAGGACGAACGCCGTCCAGCCGGTCCGTGACGCGGCCGGACCGGAGGCGTACCCCACGCCGTACAGCGCCGCCAGCGCGCCGACCCCGCCCGCCACCGCGAGGAACACCCCGCCGAGCCGGTCCGGCGCCAGCAGCAGCGGCTCCAGCGGCAGCCCCGGCGGCAGCGCGACCGGGAGCTCCACCGAGCCGCCCGCACCGCCCATCGCGGCCAGCCCGGTCACCACGCCGGCCACCCCCAGCGCCGCGGCGAGGGAGCCGACGACGACCGACCGGGACCGGGCCGGGACCACGAAAGCGGCCACGACCGCCACGCCGGCCAGCGCGGGCTGCAGGAGCAGCCCCGCCTCGACGGTGGTCACCGTCCGGTCACCCGCCGCAGGGCGGCGACGATCGCGTCCGGCTCCGGCGGGCAGCCGGGCACGTCGAGGTCGACCGGGACGACGTCGCCCACCGCGCCGGCCACGCCGTACCCGCCGGCGAAAGCCCCGCAGTCACGGGCGCAGTCGCCGACGGCGAGCACCACCCTCGGCCGAGGTGTCGCCGCCACCGTGCGGCGCAACGGCTCCAGCATGTTGCGGGTCACCACCCCGGTGACCAGGAGCACGTCGGCGTGCCGCGGCGAGGCCACCAGCCGGGCCCCGTACCGCTCGACGTCGTACACCGGGCCGAAGGCCGCCCCGACCTCGATCTCGCAGCCGTTGCACGAGCCTGCGTCCACGTGCCGGACCTGTGCGCTGCCCGCGAGCTCCCGGGGCGGCCCGAACTGGCCCGCGCCCTCGGCGGACGGCGGGGGCGGGGCCGGCTCGGCCACCCGGCCGGTGCGCCGGATCAGCCGTGCCAGCTGCAGCGGGTTCACTCGGGCGTCCCGCCGGTAGGCTCCAGCTCGTTCCTCAGCTCCACCTGGTCGGCGACGACCTCCAGCAGCAGCCGACGGGCGAGCAGCAGGAGGTCCCGGGTCTCCGGCACGACGATCGAGTAGACGACCTCTCCCCCCGTGCGCTGCTGACGCACCAGCCCGGTGCGACGCAGCACGGCCAGCTGCTGCGACAGGCTGCTCGGCTCCATCGGGATCTCCGCCAGCAGCTCGTAGACGGCGTGGTCACGCTCGCTGAGCAGCTCGAGGACGCGGATCCGTACCGGGTGGCCCAGCGCGCGGAAGAACTCCGCCTTGGCCTGGTACAGCGGGACCGGCATGTGGGCCTGCTTTCCGGTCTGCTAACTTGAAGGACTGTTCAGATAGTAAACCGGCACGCCAGCCCGGATGGCGGTGAACCGCATGACCGAGCACCCCGACCTGCGCAAGGGTGACCCGAAGGTGCACGACCTGATCGCCGAGATCGACGAGGCCATCGACCGCGGTGACGAGCCCACGGTGGAGAAGCTGAGCGAGGAGCTGCACGCCCTGGACCCGACCGCCGGGGCAGGCTCCGACAGCTGACGGCGTCGCTCAGCCGAAGGCAGCGCTCGGCAGGTCCCGCTCGTCGTCCTCGATGGCGGCGACCACACGGGCGGCGACGGCGTCCGGGGCGAGGCCGGCCGGCAGGCGCGGGGCCGTCCCGGCCAGGGGCCGCTGCGCCAGACCGGTCTGGGTGTGCGGTGGCCGCGCGTCGACGACCCTGATCCCCGCCCGCCGGAGCTCCCGCCCCACGGCGACGTCGTGGGCGGTCAGCGCGGCCTTCGACGCCGAGTAGGCCGCCATGCCGGCCGTGGGGTGCTCGGCCACGACCGCACTG
>JALOLN010000237.1 GCA_025455945.1 Actinomycetes bacterium | reverse complement strand
CCTGCACGTGCCCTTCTGCGAGCGGATCTGCCCGTTCTGCCCCTACAACAAGGTGCTCGCCACGGCAGCGCTGGCCGAGCGCTACTTCGCCGCGCTGGGTGACGAGGTCGACGCGTACACCGCCTGCCATGCCGCACGGCGCGGGCCGGCCTTCACCTCCCTGTACGTCGGTGGCGGCACGCCGACCCTCTACCCCGAGCACCTGGCGGCCGTCGTCGCCCGGCTGCGCGTGTCGGGGGAGCGGGCGATCGAGTCGGCTTCACCGCCGTGAGCATCGGCGCGCAGTCCTTCCACGACGGCGTGCTGGCCCGGCTGCGGCGCCCGCACGACGCGGCGACCAGCAGGCGAGCGGTGGAGTCGGCGCTCGGCCGGTTCGGCTGCGTCGACGTCGACCTCATCGTGGACGTCGCGCTCGAGGCCCCCGGGGCCTTCCCCGGCGCCTTCCTGGACGACGTGCGCAGCTGCTTCGCGCTGGGCGTCGACCAGGTGTCGACGTACCCGCTGATGCGCTTCGGCTACACGCCGTTCGGCGCCGCGCGGCACGACCGGCGACGTGAGCACGAGGTCCTCGCCGAGGTCCAGGACCTGGCCCGGACGTTCGGGTACGAGCGCCGGTCGGTGTGGACGTTCAACCGGCGGGGCAGCGCGCCGTACACGTCGATCACCCGCCGCCGGTTCGTCGGGATGGGCGCCGGGGCCTCGTCGTTCACCGGGCGCGACTTCTACGTCAACCACTTCGGCGTCGGCACGTACGCGGCTGCGGTCGAGGAGGGGCGGCTCCCCGTCGCGCGGTGGCTGCACCTGGGCCGGTGGGGCGGGGCCGGGTACGACGCGTTCTGGCAGGCCTACGCGGGCGGGGTCAGCCCACCGGCGCTGGAGGAGGCGTACGGCCGCACCGTGGCCGGGGCGGCCCGGCTGACGGCCCGGGCCCTGGCGGCGGCGGGGCTCGTGCAGCGGTGCGACGGGGGCTACCGCCTGACCGGCCGCGGCTTCGACCGGTACCACGACCTCGAGCGGGCGGTCACCTACCAGCTGATCGAGCCGCTGTGGGCGGAGATGCTCGGCGAGCACGCCGCCGAGGCGGCGCCGGGTGCCCCCGTCCCGGCCCGGTGGGCGACGCCGGCCCGAGCCCGGCGGGGCCGGGGGTGGGCGCTGGCCAGCCGCCTCATGGAGCACCCACACCACGACGATCCGCACGATCCGCACGATCCGCATCAAGGGGCCCTTGTGGCGAATAGATCGAGGCGGCGCGCCCTTCATCGGCCGGGGTCGCCGCGAAGCGCGGTCGGCGGCGACTCGCTATAGGGTGCGGGGTCATGGGTGAGCGCGTGCGGGTGACGGGGGCCGGTGCCCCGCTGCTCACCCGCCGGCGGGCCGTGGACTTCGTCCGGGTCGCCGGCTGCCTGTGTCAGGGCTGAGCGCAGCCGCCCGCACCGGACCCCCGGGCGGGGCGTCCCGCTGACCACCCCGTCCTGACCGCCCACCGAGGAGCCCTGTCGCCCATGCGCATCGCCGACGACGTCACCCAGCTGATCGGCAACACCCCTCTCGTCAGGATCCGCCGGATCACCGACGGCGCCCCCGCCGAGGTGGTCGCCAAGCTCGAGTTCTTCAACCCGGCGCACAGCGTCAAGGACCGCATCGGCGTGGCGATGATCGACGCCGCCCAGGAGGCCGGCCTCATCGGCCCGGACACCGTCGTGGTCGAGCCGACCAGCGGCAACACCGGCATCGCCTTGGCCATGGTGTGCGCCGCCCGGGGCATCCGGTGTGTGCTCACCATGCCCGAGACGATGAGCCGGGAGCGTCGGCAGCTGCTGCGCGCGTACGGCGCCGAGCTGGTGCTCACCCCGGGGCCGGAGGGCATGGTCGGGGCGATCGCCAAGGCGGAGGAGCTGGTGGCCGGCTCCCCGAACCACTTCATGCCGCAGCAGTTCGCCAACCCGGCGAACCCCGAGATCCATCGCCGGACGACGGCCGAGGAGATCTGGCGCGACACCGACGGCACCGTCGACATCCTCGTCTCGGGGGTCGGCACCGGGGGCACCGTCACCGGCGTCGGGCAGGTCCTCAAGGAGCGCAAGCCCTCGGTGCAGGTCGTGGCGGTCGAGCCGGCGGCGTCGCCGGTGCTCTCCGGCGGGGCCAAGGGCCCGCACCCCATCCAGGGCATCGGGGCCGGTTTCGTGCCCGCCGTCCTCGACACGTCCGTGTACGACGAGGTCGTGCAGGTGGCCAACGAGGACGCGGTGGCGACCGCCCGCCGCAGCGCCACCGAGGAGGGGCTGCTCGTCGGCATCTCCTCCGGCGCCGCGCTCTGGGCCGCCCGGGAGGTCGCGATGCGCCCCGAGAACGCGGGGAAGACGATCGTCGTGATCATCCCGTCGTTCGGCGAGCGGTACCTCAGCACGGTCCTGTTCGCCGACCTGGCCGACTGACGTCGAGAGCGAGGCGGCACCCATGTGGGACCGGATGCGGCGTGACCTGACCGCTGCGGTGGAGCGCGACCCGGCAGCGCGCAACCGCTGGGAGGTCGCGATGCTCTACCCGGGCGTGCACGCCCTGTGGGCGCACCGGATGAGCAGCTGGATGTGGCAGCGCGGCTCCCGCTTCCCCGCGCGGGGTCTGTCCCAGCTGGCCCGGCTCGCGACCGGCATCGAGATCCACCCTGGGGCGCGGATCGGCGAGGGCGTCTTCATCGACCACGGTGCCGGTGTCGTCATCGGCGAGACGGCGGAGGTCGGCGACGACGTCACGATCTATCAGGGCGTCACCCTCGGCGGGACGACGCTGGACCCCGGCAAGCGGCACCCGACGATCGGGGACCGGGTGGTCATCGGCTCGGGGGCGAAGGTGCTCGGGCCGATCGCCATCGGCGCGGACAGCCGGGTCGGGGCGAACGCGGTGGTCGTCCGCCCGGTGCCCGGCCACTCGGTGGTCGTCGGGGTGCCCGGCCAGATCATCTCCAGCGGTGGGCTCTCGACCGGCACCACGCCGACCTCCGACCCCGTCGGTGCCTCCGTGCAGTCGCTGCTCACCCGCGTGGACCGGCTCGAGCTCGAGCTCAGCGGGCACGTCGAGGACCAGCCGTCGCACCTGCGTGCCGACGGAACCTGGGAGCTGCACGACTACGTGATCTAGCCTCGGGCCGTGGACAGGCAGCCGCCCACCCGCCAGGGGCGGTTCGACCCCGTCCCGGCCGCCCTCGCGGGGCTGCTCGTCGTCGCCACGGCGGTGCTGGCAGGGCTGCTCCTGACGGTCCTCGTCGCGGCCGTCGGGGTGGAGGTGGACCAGCCGCTCGGGTACGCGGGTCCCTGGCTGGCCGGCCTCGGGCTGCTCGGCACGTGGAGCCGCGAGGTGACGACCACCGTCCCTGTCGGTGGCGGGTTCACCGAGACGCTGCGGCTGGCGCCGCTCGCGGTCACGGCCGTGGCGGTCGGCAGCGGAGCGCTGCTGGCCCGCCGCACCGGCCGGGGGCGCGTCCTGCCCTCGGCCGCCGTCGCGGGTGCGGCCGCCGCGGTCGCCGGGGCCGGCCTGGCCGCCGTCGTCGTGCACACCACGGTGCGCACCAACGAGGCCGGGTCGGTCGAGGTGGTGCGCGCCCTGCACCCCGGGTGGACGGCGCTCGGCGCGGGCACGATGGGCGCGCTGGCCTGGGCCTGGGGGGCTTGCCCACCCGACGCGGCGTGGCGCCGCCCGTGGCGGGACGCGCGGGCGCTGCTCGTGGTCCCGG
>JALOLN010000063.1 GCA_025455945.1 Actinomycetes bacterium | reverse complement strand
TGGTGGCCACGGGTCGCTCCGCTGGCCTCCACCGCCGAGGTGGCCGAGCTGGTGCGCGGCGCCGCGCTGGGCGTCGTCCTGCACGAGGGGGCCGACGCCCCGCTGGCCGGGGCCCCGGTGCCCGCGGAGGGCGACGTCGTCGTCGTCGTAGGGCCGGAGGGCGGGCTCACCGGTGAGGAGCTCGAGGCGTTCGCCGCCGCCGGCGGTGCTGCCTACCGGCTGGGGCCGACGGTGCTGCGCACCTCCACCGCGGGCACGGCGGCGGCGGCCGTCCTCCTCGCCGCCACCCCCCGGTGGCGGTGACGATGTAGCCGCCAGAGCAGCCACATCGTCACCGCCACGGGGTCCGGGTCAGCGGACCGTGAAGTCCTTGGTGTCCCACAGCTGCAGGGAGCCGTCCTCGCCGCTGTCGTTGTAGGCGCGCAGCTCGTAGGTGCCCGCGGGCACTGCCAGCGTCGTGCTCGCCTCGCGGAAGCCGCCCATCTCGGTGGTGACGAACGTCGCCGCCACCTCGGTCGTGCCGCGGAACACCTTCAGGGGCACGTTGCCCTCGAAGCCGGTGCCGTAGACCCGGATGGTCACCGGGGAGCCGACCGTCGTGCCCTGCTCGGGCTGGAGGATCCACACGTTCCCGATGGTGCCCAGCGCCGGCTCGCGGCCGATCGGGGCCGACCAGTCGGAGTGGCCGGACGGCGGCGTGGCGCCGTTGACCAGCAGCCGCACCGTGCTGATCGAGTCGTCGGCGGCCGTGACCGTGTAGACGAGCTGCTGCACGGCGGCGGACTCGAACTCCGCGCCCACCGACACGAAGCCGGACAGGTCGACCGTCGCGGTCGCCCCGCTCGTCGTCACCGACAGCAGCCGGGTCGAGGCGGGCCACGGCGAGGTGTAGTCGGGGTCCACCGCGGTGTCGCCGAAGAGCTGCGTGACCGCAGCCGCGATCGGTCCGCCGGCCACGGCCGGGACGCTGTGGAACTCGCGGTACAGGCGGGGGCCGACGTCGGGGACGTCGACCACGTAGTACACCGGCACCGTGACGGACCCGGTCGCCGTCGGCGAGGGGGTGGGCGTCACCGACGCGCTCGCGCTCGGCGTCGGGGTCGCTACCGGCCCCGGCTCCGTGGTGTCGTCACGGGTCAGGACGAAGGCCGCGCCCGCCGCCACCAGCACGACGGCGGCAGCGGCAGCGACCGGGATGAGCCACCGCCGGCCCGGGCGCTCCTGCGCCACCCGGCCGCGGATCTCCTGCAGGCCGTCGTCGGAGGGAATCATGAGGTCAGCCTCCTCGCCCAGGACGCGGCGCAGCCGCGCTCCCAGGATCTCGTCGTCGTCGCGTCGCTCGTTCACCGGACCAGCTCCAGGCTCGGGCGCAGGGCGGCCAGGCCCCGCGACGCGTGTGTCTTGACCGCCCCCCGGCTGATGCCGAGGGTGTCGGCGATCTGCGCCTCGGACAGGTCGGCGTAGTACCGCAGCACGAGCACCTCGCGCTGCCGCTCCGGCAGCCGGGCGAGAGCGTCGGTGACCGTGTGCCGGGCTGTGACCTGGGCGGCCACGTCCGGGTCGGTTGCGGTGGGCAGCAGCCGGGGCAGCGCCCGCCGGGCCGTGCCGCGGCGGCGCAACGCGGAGCGCGCGCCGTTCACGGTCGCCTGCCGCAGGTACGCCGCGGCCTTGTCCGGGTCGCGGAGCCGGTACCACCGTCGGTACAGCCCCACGAAGGCGTCCTGCACCACGTCCTCGGCGGCGTCGACGTCACGCAGCAGCAGGCCGGCGATCCGGACGAGGGAGCGGTGGTGGGCGGTGTAGAGGACGGTGAGCGCCGTGTCGCGGTCCCAGCGCGCCGGGGCGTCGCCTGGGACGTCCACGACGACCAGTCCTCCCGCGACCCAGCTGATGACCTGCTCCACACACCGTACGACGCCGCACGGGCCCCGCCGGTTGACGGCGCGCGGGCCGCTACGCTCCGGCCATGGCCGAGTGCCTCTTCTGCCGCGTCGTCGCCGGCACGCTCCCGGCGACGGTCGTGCACCAGACCGACCGGGTGGTGGCCTTCCGCGACATCGCGCCGCAGGCCCCGACCCACGTGCTCGTCGTCCCCCGTGACCACCACCCGGACGCCGCGGCCATGGTGGCCGCCGACCCCGAGCTGGCCGGGGTGGTGCTCGCCGAGGCCGCCCGGGTGGCCGAGCAGGAGGGTATCGACCGCACGGGGTACCGGATCGTGCTCAACACCGGCCCGGGGGCGGGGCAGACCGTCTTCCACGTGCACGCCCACGTGCTCGGCGGTCGGCCGCTCGGCTGGCCGCCCGGCTGACCTAGCATGGAGCCACGCCGGGCGTCCGCCTGGTGACCCCGAGCGCAGACCCGAGGCCCGTGAGCGACCAGCCGACCGAGCACCGCATCGTCGTCCCCGCCGCCGTCCCCATGGTGAGCCTGCTGGGCCCCGGGGACGAGCTGCTGCGGGCGATGGAGCGCGCCTTCCCGGGCACCGACTTGCACGCCCGGGGCAACGAGCTGACGCTGCGCGGGAGCCCCGGGGAGGTGGCCCTTGCGGAGCGACTGCTCGACGAGCTGCTCGCCGTGCTGCGGACCGGCCAGCCGCTGACCGTCGACGCCGTCGAGCGTTCCGTGGCCATGCTGCGGGCGCCCGTGGCGGGGTCACGGCCCGCGGAGGTCCTCACCTTCAACATCCTGAGCAACCGGGGTCGGACGATCCGGCCGAAGACGGTCAACCAGAAGCAGTACGTCGACGCGATCGACCGGCACACCATCGTGTTCGGCATCGGCCCGGCGGGCACCGGCAAGACCTACCTCGCGGTCGCGAAGGCCGTGCAGGCGCTGCAGTCCAAGCAGGTCACCCGCATCCTGCTCACCCGGCCCGCGGTCGAGGCGGGGGAGCGGCTGGGGTTCCTGCCGGGCACGCTCTACGAGAAGATCGACCCCTACCTCCGCCCGCTGTACGACGCGCTGCACGACATGATCGACCCGGAGTCGATCCCGCGGCTGATGGAGGCGGGGACCATCGAGGTCGCCCCGCTGGCGTACATGCGCGGCCGCACCCTCAACGACGCCTTCATCATCCTCGACGAGGCGCAGAACACCACGGCCGAGCAGATGAAGATGTTCCTCACCCGACTCGGGTTCGGCTCCCAGATGGTCGTGACCGGTGACGTCACCCAGACCGACCTGCCGGGTGGCACCCGCAGCGGGCTCACCGAGGTGCAGCACATCCTCGACGAGGTCGAGGACGTGGCCTTCTGCCGGCTGTCCAGCGCGGACGTCGTCCGGCACCGGCTGGTGAGCGACATCGTCGACGCCTACCACCGCTACGACGTCGAGCGGGCCGGCGTGCCCGCGCCCGCCCCCGCGCCGCACCGGAGCGGCAGACGGTGAGCGTCGAGGTCGCTAACGAGAGCGGGGTGCCCGTCGACGAGGTCGCCCTGGTCGAGCTCGCGGGGTTCGTCCTCTCCCGGCTGCGGATCCACCCGCAGGCCGACCTGTCGCTGCTGCTGGTCGACGTCGAGGCGATGGCGGCCCTGCACGAGCAGTGGATGGACGAGCCCGGGCCGACCGACGTCATGGCCTTCCCCATGGACGAGCTGCGACCGCCCAAGGACGGCGACGAGCCCGAGCCGGGGCTGCTCGGCGACGTGGTGCTGTGCCCGGCGGTGGCCGAGCGGCAGGCCGTCGCGGCGCGGCACTCCGCCGAGGACGAGCTGCACCTGCTCGCCACCCACGGGATCCTGCACCTGCTGGGCTACGACCACGATGCCCCCGCGGAGGAGCGCGAGATGTTCGCGCTGCAGGACCAGCTGGTCCGGGAGTGGCGCGAGCGCCGGCCGGCCCGATGACGGCGACGGACGGCTGGTCGCTCGCGCTGGCCGGGCTGCTGGTCGTGGCCGCGGCGCTCGCAGCGGCGGCCGACGCGGCGCTCTCCCGGGTGTCCCGGGTGGCCGCCCAGGAGCTGGTCAAGGAGCACCGGCGCGGTGCGGCACGCCTGCTGGCCCTGGCCACCGACCCCGCCCGGGCACTGAACACCGCGCTGTTCGTGCGGGTCGTCTGCGAGGTCACGGCGACCGTGCTCGTCGCGCGGGTCGCGCTGGACCTCGTCGACCCGCCCGGCCTGGCGCTGCTCGTCGCGGCCGGCGTCATGGTCGCGGTCGCCTTCGTCGTCGTGGGGGTCGCCCCGCGCACCCTGGGCCGGCAGCACGCCACTCAGGTGGCCCTGGCGGCGGCCGGACCGCTGGCCGCCCTCGCCACCGTGCTGGGGCCGCTCACCCGCCTGCTCATCCTCGTCGGGAACGCGATCACGCCGGGGCGTGGCTTCCGCGAGGGCCCCTTCGCCTCCGAGGCCGAGCTGCGCGAGCTCGTCGACCTCGCCGAGCGCGAGCGGGTGATCGAGGACGACGAGCGGCAGATGATCCACTCGGTCTTCGAGCTCGGCGACACCCTCGCCCGCGAGGTGATGGTGCCGCGCACGGACCTCGTGGTGGTCGGGCGGGACGTCTCGCTGCGGCGGGCCATCTCGCTGTCGCTGCGCAGCGGCTTCTCGCGGATCCCGGTGGTCGGGGAGAACATCGACGACATCGTCGGCATCGTCTACCTCAAGGACCTGGCCCGGCGGGTCAGCGACGTCCGCCAGGCGGAGACCACCGAGCGGGTCGAGCAGGTGATGCGGGCAGCCACGTTCGTCCCGGACAGCAAGCCGGTGGACGTGCTGCTGCGGGAGATGCAGGCCCAGCGCATCCATGCCGCGATCGTCATCGACGAGTACGGCGGCACGGCCGGGCTGGTGACGATCGAGGACATCCTTGAGGAGATCGTGGGGGAGATCTCCGACGAGTACGACACCGACGCCCCCGAGGTGGAGGAGCTGCCGGACGGCACCTCGCGGGTCAGCGCCCGGATGAACGTCTGGGACTTCGTCGAGCGGTTCGGGCTCGGCATCGACGAGGACGACCTCGAGGACGTCGACACGGTGGGCGGGCTGCTCCAGGCGTCGCTGGGCCGGGTGCCCATCGCCGGGTCGGTCGCGCGCATCGGCGGCCTCGAGCTCGTCGCGGAATCCCTCGCCGGCCGTCGCAACCGGATCGGCAGCGTGCTCGTCCGGCCGGTGCGCGACCCGGCGGCCGCACCGGAGGTGGCGTCGTCGCCGCCGGCGTCCGACGACGGGTCGCGGGGATGACCTTCCGCGCCGGCTTCGCCTGCGTCGTCGGCCGGCCGAACGCCGGCAAGTCGACCCTCACCAACGCCCTCGTCGGGGAGAAGGTCGCGATCACCTCGTCCCGGCCGCAGACCACCCGGCACACGATCCGGGGCATCGTGCACCGCCCGGACGCGCAGCTCGTGCTCGTCGACACCCCCGGGTTCCACAAGCCGCGGACCCTGCTGGGCGAGCGGCTCAACGCGCTCGTGCTCGGCACCCTCGGCGAGGTCGACGTCATCGCGTTCTGCGTCCCGGCCGACCAGGAGGCGGGCCCCGGGGACCGGTTCATCGCCGCCGAGCTGGCCGAGGTGCGTGGGACGCCGGTGGTGGCCGTGGTGACCAAGACCGACCTGGTGGGACGCCGGGCGCTGGCCGAGCAGCTGCTGCGGGTCGCCGACCTCGGGGGGTTCGCCGAGATCGTGCCGGTGTCCGCCGTCCGGGGGGAGCAGGTGGGCCTGCTCGCCGACCTGCTCGTGGGGCTGCTGCCGGAGGGGCCGGCGCTGTACCCCGGTGGCGAGCTCACCGACGAGCCGGAGGCGGTGATGGCGGCCGAGCTGGTGCGCGAGGCCGCCCTCGAGGGCGTGCGCGACGAGCTGCCGCACTCCATCGCGGTCGTCGTCGAGGAGATGGTGCCGCGGGCCGACCGGCCGGCCGACCGGCCGCTCCTCGACGTCCGCGCCACGGTGTACGTCGAGCGACCGAGCCAGAAGGCGATCGTCATCGGCCGCGGCGGGGAGCGTCTGCGCGCGGTGGGGACCGAGGCCCGGCAGCACATCGAGCGGCTGCTGGGCACCCCCGTGTTCCTTGACCTGCACGTCAAGGTCGCCAAGGACTGGCAGCGCGACCCCAAGCAGCTGCGCCGGCTGGGGTTCTGACCACGCCGACTGCGCCGGGCCGCTGCGCCGCGCGCCGCGTTGGGCATCGGCGCGGACGTCGGCTACCCTGGTGTGACCATGCGCGGGCTGCTCCTCCTTAGCCGCCGCGGCGAGGGCCTCTAACCGGCCGGCTCCCTCGTCGCGGGGCACCGACGTGCGCGTCGGCCGCGAGCACCGACCCCCCAGGGAGCCACCCAGTGAGCACCGACCGCACCGCCGTCTCCACGCACGGGCACCCCCAGCGACCCAGCCGGATGCCGACCGGCAAGTACGTCCCGGTCGCGCCCGTCGCGCTGCCCGACCGGACCTGGCCGAGCCGCACGGCCACCCGGGCCCCGCTGTGGTGCAGCGTGGACCTGCGCGACGGCAACCAGGCCCTCATCGACCCGATGACCGCCGGGCGCAAGCGCCGGATGTTCGACCTGCTCGTGCGCCTGGGCTACAAGGAGATCGAGGTCGGCTTCCCGTCGGCGTCGCAGACCGACTTCGACTTCGTCCGCGAGCTCATCGAGGCGGACCTCGTCCCGGACGACGTGACGATTCAGGTGCTCACCCAGGCCCGCGAGGCGCTCATCGAGCGGACCTTCGAGTCGATCCGGGGCGCCCGCAACGCGATCGTCCACCTGTACAACTCCACGTCCACGCTGCAGCGCCGGGTGGTCTTCGACCAGGACCGCGACGGCATCACCGCGATCGCGGTCGAGGGTGCGAAGCTGTGCCTGAAGCTCACCGACACGGTGCCCGGGACCGAGGTGCGCTTCGAGTACTCCCCGGAGTCGTTCACCGGCACCGAGCTGGAGTACGCCGTCGAGGTGTGCAACGCCGTCAACGACGTCTGGCGGCCCAGCCCCGAGTGGAAGTCCGTGGTGAACCTGCCCGCCACGGTCGAGATGGCCACGCCCAACGTCTACGCCGACCAGATCGAGTGGATGTCCCGGCATCTGGCGCACCGCGACTCCGTCGTGCTGTCGCTGCACCCGCACAACGACCGGGGGACCGCGGTGGCCGCCGCTGAGCTCGGCTACCTGGCCGGCGCCGACCGCATCGAGGGCACCCTGTTCGGCAACGGCGAGCGGACCGGGAACGTCGACCTGGTCACGCTGGGCCTGAACCTGTTCACCCAGGGCATCGACCCGGAGGTCGACCTCTCCGACGTCGACGAGATCCGGCGCACCGTCGAGTACTGCAACCAGCTGTCGGTGCACGAGCGGCACCCGTACGGGGGTGACCTCGTCTACACCGCCTTCTCCGGCTCCCACCAGGACGCCATCAAGAAGGGGTTCGAGGCGATGGCGGTCGACGCCGGGGCGGCCGGCGTCACGGTCGACGACATCCCCTGGGCGGTGCCCTACCTGCCGATCGACCCCCGGGACGTCGGCCGCACCTACGAGGCCGTGATCCGGGTCAACAGCCAGTCCGGCAAGGGCGGCGTCGCCTACGTCATGAAGACCGAGCACTCCCTGGACCTGCCGCGCCGGCTGCAGATCGAGTTCAGCCACGTCGTCCAGGCGCGCACCGACTCCGAGGGCGGAGAGGTCCTGCCCGGCGAGATGTGGCAGGTGTTCGCCGCGGAGTACCTCGAGCCGAGCCGGCCCCTGGAGCTCAACGCGGTGCACACCTCGTCGGCCGCCGGGACCAAGGACTCCCTGCGGGTCGGCCTGTACGTCGACGGCGTCCGGCGCGAGCTCGAGGGGTCGGGCAACGGCCCGGTCTCGGCCTTCGTCGACGCCCTGGCGGGGCTCGGCCACGACGTGCGGGTGCTCGACTACAACGAGCACGCGATGTCCTCCGGTGGCGACGCCCGGGCTGCGGCCTACCTCGAGTGCGCCGTGGGCGACCGGGTGCTGTGGGGGGTCGGGATCGACGCCAACATCGTCACGGCGTCCCTCAAGGCCGTGGTGAGCGCGGTGAACCGGGCGGCGCGCTAGTCGCTGGTCGCTGGCGTCGCCGGCACCGGGTGCGCGATGCCGGCCGTCGCGGCGCGGTGGAACCCCACCCGTTCGTAGACCCGGGCGATCTCCTCGCTGCCCGCGGAGAGGAAGACGGTGTCGACGCCGCGGCCGAGCGCGTCGTCGACGAGCAGCGAGGTCAGCGCCGCCCCGATGCCGTGCCGGCGCGCGGCGGGCAGCGTCGCAACGCCCAGGACCTCGCTCACGTCGGCGCGCGGGGCGTGGTTCCCGACCGCCAGCACGCCCTCCTGGGCGCCCTCCGCCACGGCGGTGACGAGGTGGCCCGAGTCGATCAGGCCGCGCACGAAGGCGTCCGTCGCGGCGTCGTGGGTCTGCAGCTCCGCGTCCCGGTCGAGCCCGCCGGCCGGGCCGGGCGCCGTGCCGGGGGCGTCGAAGCCCAGCCGTGAGACGACCTGTGCGGCGGCGATCGACGGGTCGTCCGCCCGCAGCAGCCGGACCGCCACCCCCGGCGGCGGGGGGATGGTGATCGGGGGCATGACGAGCACCATCAGCGGGAGCAGGTCGACCTGCAGACCGGCCGCCCGGGCCGCGGCCGCCAGCGACGGTGTGGTCTCGGCGACCCACTCCAGCGCCTGCGGGACGCCGAGCTCGCGCTGGCGGACGAGGACGTCGAGCACGTCGGAGAGCGTGACCGAGCGGTCCAGGCCCAGCCGTGGCCGGGCGTAGAACGGCCAGGCACCGGTGGACACGAAGAGGGTGAAGGGGCCGACCTCCTCGGTGCGGGCGGCCACCCGGGGCACCAGGTCGTAGTAGCGCTCCAGCCGGTCCAGCATCGCGGGGTCGGGCGGTGTCCGTCCGGGCATGGGGCCAGCCTGTCAGACCGCGGGTCGTGCGGCTGCGCCGGAGGGATGGCCCACACTGTCGGCGTGAGCCTCTACCGCGACGAGGGTGTGGTGCTGCGCACCCAGAAGCTCGGGGAGGCCGACCGAATCGTGACGTTGCTCACCCGCGACCACGGCCGGGTCCGTGCCGTCGCCAAGGGGGTCCGGCGCACCCGGTCCCGGTTCGGCTCCCGGTTGGAGCCGTTCACCCACGTCGACGTCCAGCTGTACGTCGGCCGCAGCCTCGACGTGGTGACCCAGGTCGAGACGCTCGCCCCCTACGGTGCAGCGCTCGCCGCCGACTACCCCCGGTACACCGCCGGGACGGCGATGCTGGAGACGGCCGAGCGGCTCACCGTCGAGGAGCGCGAGCCCGCCGTGCAGCAGTACCTGCTGCTCGTCGGTGGGCTGCGCGCGCTGGCCGGCGGGGAGCACGACCCGGGCCTGGTCCTCGACGCCTACCTGCTGCGCTCGCTGTCGGTGGCCGGGTACGCCCCGTCGTTCGGGGCCTGCGCCCGGTGCGGGGCCCCCGGGCCGCACCGGGCGTTCGCCGTCCCGGAGGGCGGCGCGGTGTGCCCCGACTGCCGTCCGCCCGGCTCGGCCTCCCTGGCGCCGGAGGCGACGGCCCTGCTCGCCGCGCTGCTCACCGGGGACTGGGCCGTCGCGGACGCGGCCGAGCCGCGGTACCGCCGCGAGGCGCAGGGCATCGTGGCCGCGTACGTGCAGTGGCACCTGGAGCGGGGGCTGCGGTCGCTGCGCCTCGTCGACCGCACCACGCCGGAGGGCGGTCAGACGGTTCGCGCCACCGGTGACGCGTAACGTCTGACAGGTGTCAGCACGCGCCGCCAAACGGTCCGCACGACCACCCGCCGTCCTCCTGCGCAGCCCGTCGCCGCACCCCAGCGGGGCCAGGCCCCCGGCGCTGCCGCCCGAGCTGGTGCCGCGGCACGTGGCCGTCGTCATGGACGGCAACGGGCGGTGGGCCCAGCAGCGCGGCCTGCCTCGGACCGCCGGGCACGAGGCAGGAGAGGCCGCCCTGTTCGACGTGGTCGAGGGTGCCATCGAGCTCGGCGTGCGCTGGCTGTCGGCGTACGCCTTCTCCACCGAGAACTGGAAGCGCTCCCCGGACGAGGTGCGCTTCCTCATGGGGTTCAACCGGGACGTGATCCGCCGTCGGCGAGACGAGATGAACGCCCTCGGCGTCCGGGTGCGCTGGGCCGGCCGGCGGCCGCGGCTGTGGCGCAGCGTCATCACCGAGCTGGAGGAGGCGGAGCGGCTCACCGCCGGCAACGACGTCCTGACCCTGACGATGTGCGTCAACTACGGCGGCCGCGCGGAGATCGCCGACGCGGCGGCCGCCGTCGCCCGGGCCGTCGCGGCCGGGCGGCTGGACCCCGACCGGGTGGACGAGCGGCTGCTCGCCCGGTTCCTCGACGAGCCGGACATGCCCGACGTCGACCTGTTCGTGCGCTCGTCCGGGGAGCAGCGGATCTCGAACTTCCTGCTCTGGCAGTCCGCGTACGCCGAGCTGGTGTTCATCGACACGCTGTGGCCGGACGTCGACCGTCGGGACCTGTGGCGGGCGGTCGAGCAGTACGCCAG